>JAUXNL010000182.1 GCA_030684415.1 Moraxellaceae bacterium
CCCATCACCGGGCCATTTGACTTCGGATAGTATGACCATTCGTCGTCGGGCAGCACGACCGAGAAAACGAACTCATCACCAATCTTCCTTCCAGGCAACTCATACCCTGACTTCACGGTAATCCGCTGTCCAGCTGGATAAACAACAAAGTCCGGCACGGACTTACACCCCGCCATTAAAACCAACACAAGCAACGCGACTATTTTCATGATTATTCAACTCTGGTAGTTGGTGAGTTTCTGGGGGGGGGCTCTGCACCGCACCGGGCAACACAGCTATAATTAGAGTGTGGCGACGAATCTCCAAATAGCGCACCAAATTTGCCTGGGTCTGACTTGTTCTTGGTCTGGCTTAGTGGAATAGCCGTAACTGGTAGAACACTGAACAGGGCGGAGTTCTCTGGCAGATGATGAACCACATTGAATACGTTTTCTTCTTTTTCATGGACATAGAGGCCTTTATTTCCTCCGAGACGCTGGCCGACAAAATCTCCATCATTAACCGAAGCGCTCGTCAGGAGCATTCCGCTATCTTTAAGATATGCATCAAAATCAATCGTATTGACCGGGGAGCCAAACATGTTCCAGGTGAAGTTCTGGTCATCCTTAGGGCCAAAGACTATGCCCTGATCCAGCCCCACCGCGAGCAGCCCCGAGAAGTTCAGCAGATTGCCCTGCGAATGATTCGCAAAATTAGCCTGTTCATCCCCTCTCGCCAGTAGCACCTGATTCACAAACACGCCGGTGTCGACAGCCACATTTGTCGCCAGCCATTTTTGCTTGTAATCAATCGATACTTTGTCTTGCGCACTTTCCAGGCCATCCGCCAACACGCCTCGTGTCGGGTTGTAGTTCAGCGTCACCAGAATCTGCTGCGTCGGATCGTCAATCAGGTTATGCGTCTGCGTCACGGCGTTGTACATCGCCAGCGCCGGGGTATTGAGCATGCCGTTGGTGGAGTTCTGGTACGTGGCCGTGCCCACTGCAATCGCCGTCGGATGAGTGCTGACCATGACATTGGCCAGGTTGGCTTGCTGCGCCGCTGGCAACAGGTGGTAGCCGGGCAGCTCTGTAATCGATACCCAGCCCATCTCCGGGTTTGACAGCACATAGGGGTTATCGGCCGAGGCGCCGACCATCTGCTTCTGGCTAAAATCGCTGCCGGGCAACAGCTGACCCGGTAGCTGCGCGAGCAGACCGCCGTTGTTCAGGTTGGTGGGGATCAGGCCCAATAGGCCGATGTTGTCTGCAATTCTTTCCGTCATCGCAGCAGGATTTTCCACCCCCGCGATCCGCACGGCGATGCCGACGCCCGTGCTGAGCTCTCCCCCGATGCCTTCTACAACGCCCTGCATGTTGGTGCCGATTTTCTTTTGCTCTTCGGCCATTTCTTTGCGGCCGGCTTCGCTGAACCAGCGCCCGTCTATCGTCATGCTGGCGTCCAGACCACCGGTGGCCTGATCACGCGTCACCTGTTGGGCCGCTGCAATATCCCGGTTGACGGTGTCGCCCTGCGTTTCGCCAATCGTCAATTGCCCTGCACCCAGCGTTGCCAGTGAGGTGCGCTCGATGACGTGACCGGTATTGATGCCGCCAATAGTGAAGGTGTTGAAGGGGACGCCATTGCCGGCGACCGCTTCGGCCGCACCGGACGAGGTATTGCCCGCCGGGGCATTACCGGGAGCACCTTGCATTGGGCCGGCCGTACGATTGCTGCCACTGGACGGAATGCTGACGGCGATATTCCCCCCCACTGTTTTGTGGCGATCGATATCCTGCAGATGGGTGACCGACAATGTCTGTGTGCTGAACTGGAGCTGCCCCTGATCCACCAGGACACCATTCTCGTCGCGCGCTGCATTGGCGATGATGGCACCGGCAAGCTGCGTGTCTTTTGCGGTAATGCGGATGCTGTCCTGGCCGATGATGGCGCTCTGCTCATCCACCCATCGCCGCTCGCTGTCGGTCTTGCTGAAATTCGCGCCCAAACTCGCACTGGTGATACCGCTGCTTCCAGCGCCCGCACCCAAGCTGCCGCCCTCGCTGCGCTGGCGACCCTCCACCCAGTCTTGCTGGCTGATGACGGCCAGTGCGCCGGTTTCTATGTTGACGTGTTCAGCCTCGATGACCGCACCCGCCAAACGCAGGCTTTCACTAGTGCTCGTCACCGTTCCGGCCTGGATATGTGTATTGACGTAATGCACGCCCTGCATTGAGCCAACGGAGGATTGCGAGCCGACATTGATGCTGCCGCCGCCTTTTGAGCTGAGTGTTACCCCACCACTTTCGCTGCTGCTCTGCGAGCTGCTGCTCGTATGTTCTTCGCCGGCAGTCAGCAGAATGGTTTGCGCATCCAATGTGAGTGTTCCGGCCACAGCGATGTCACTGCCCTGAACATGGAGGGCGTTGCCGGCGCTCACGGTCGCATTGCCGCCGACGGTGATCGCACTTCCCTGCCATTGGCCCTGCTGTTCGGTCCTCGTCACGGTTGTTTTTTCATGCTGGGCACTGCCGGACACATAAAATCCGGTTCCTGCAGACGCGGCGCCAGCCGGGACTGCGGCAGCAAGTGCGGTAGCCATGGCAACTTTCATTTGCACAAGGTTCGCCGTGGCTGCCGCCAGATTCATCCGGAAATATTTCATGTCGTCAGCGTCAAGCTCGCCACGCACCGCGCGGCTCTCTGCATCATCAAGTGCGCGCTTGGCATCTTTGACGGCATCCGCCGCCTCCGCCAATGCTTTTACCGACAAGGCTGCATCGAGGTAGGCATTGCGCACTGAAGCTGACACGGTAGTAATTTCCGTGATGCTTTTGTGCTCCTGTGTACTGGAGGCTTCATTGCCACCCATGCTGAGCTGGTTTCCGGCCAGTAAAGTAGCATCGCCAGTGACATTGATTTCAGCGGCCAGCATCGACAGATCCCGCTTGGCATTCAAGACCAGTTGATCGGCATTGATCGTGGTGCCGTTCCATTGCACCAGCGTCTCATTGTGAACCTCGCTTTGCTTGACCACTTCAACGCCTGCAAGCCGCAGCTCGTCTTTGCCAAACTTCATCCCTAAGCCGGTAACGGTTTCATCGCCCTTCTCGTGCGTACGCGTCAGGGTTTCTGCAATCGCGGCAATTTCGATATCGGTGGCATGTATCTCGACGCGGTGGCTGGCGTGAATGTCGGCATTGACCAAGGTGACCTTGTCGTGAGCGGTAATGGTTGCCGTATCCGCCTGTAGCAGGCTTCCCTGCTCGGTGGTTTGTGTGAGCCTGGATTTCTCGTATGAGCCAATCGCAATGGTGGGCGGCTTTATGGCGCCCAACGAAACCATCTCCAGCATGGGCGCCATAACGGCTGAGGCAATCTTCACCAGCTCTTTTACCGGGCCACGGAAACCCTTTTGGGTTTCATTCCAGCTCTGGTTGCTGAGCGTGACCGTGTCGACAATCACGTTGGCCGGGATGGCCGCAGGATCCACAAGGTCAAGCGCCTGATGCCCGATGGTGAGGGTCTTGTCGGTGTGCAGAACGGCGCCTGTCAGCTGCACGGTGTTTCCGGCATGCAACGCCAGATCAGCGCCTGTGACGATGCCGCTGGTGGCCAGTCGCTCTTGCACATAGCCTTCCTGATGCGTGCTGAAGGTCGCTACTTTTTCTTTGCTGCTCTGCTCGCTGTGATGAACCGTATCAACCCCGGACACGATATGGATGTTGTTGCCGGCCGCCAGCGTACCGCTGCCCGCCGCCTCTACCGTAGATGCGTAGAGCGTAATGTTTCCACCGGCATTGATCTGCACATCGCCACCGGCCGCCACTGCGCTTCCTTGCAGGCGACGGGCATCGTGGGTCATGTCGTAGGTTTTGTCACCGACCGTGCCTTCATGGCGGAAATGCGCCTCTTGATAGTCGCGGTCTTCTGCGGCGAGCAAGGTGACATCACGCCCGGCCTCCAGCTCGATATTGCCGCCTGCCGCGAGCCTGGCTGCTATGGCCGTAATGTCGCCGGCGGCACTCAGGCTGAGAGACTGGGCCGCTTCAATTTGCGTTTGTAGGTGCCGCACATTTTCTTCGGTTTTCTGCCATTCGCTGTCCCGATAGCGATAGCCCTCTTCAACGCTGATTGCCTCCAGATAGATACTGTTGCCGGCCACCAGACTGACATTTTCAGCGGCGATTGCAGCGCCTTGCAGACGGATATCTCCACCCGCTACCTGTTGCACAGCGCCAGTCGCGCTGACCGTCGCAATGTCGCCAGCTCGGGTGTTCCATGAGCTTGTGCTCCGGCTCTCCACTTCATCCTGTTCGCTCCAGGTGCGATGCGTGATGTTGCCGGCCGCCGCGATCAGGACATCGTGGCCGCTGATCACTCCGCTTTCATTCAGCACATCACCGCCGCTGCGCAGTTGTACGATGCCATCGGCTACGATGCTGCCCTGGACGTTTTGCAGTTGCTCTGCGCTCTCGATGCTGATGTTTCCACTGCTACGAACAAGCCCGGCGTTGTGGAAGTCCTGACCACTGATGGCCAATGCGCCACCGCCGATGACGGCGCCGTCCTGAAGCAGGCGCGTACTTCCCTGCGCCAGATACACCACTGGCACCAGGACACGCTCACCCTGAATCAGCCGCTCCTCCAACCAGACGATGTCTTGTTGAAGCGCGTCGATTTGCTCACGCGTGAGCGCAACCCCCGGGCTGATCTGCAAGGTGCGTGATGCCGCGACGGCGCTCTGCATCAAATGCTCATACTGCATGCGCTCATCAGTGACGCGTGGATCGATGAACCGCGTGCCGAGCGCCGCCATCAGCGCCTGACGAATCAAGGTGATTTCGTAATAACCATCGCCCAGACGCTGCTGGGTGATCTCCGGTGCCCAGACCAGATGCTCAAGCAAGTAGGCAGACCCCAGAAATCCTTGGTAAGTATTGAGTGCAGGGTTGGTTTCGATGAGATAGCGATGTCCGGGCTGCGTTGTGCGCTGGAAAATCCCGTTGGCGGGCAAGTTGAAGCCCGGCAGGCTTGTAGGGTCCACCACCCCCAATGGTGGCGGCACATCTGTCGCCAGACTGGCAAACAGCCCTGTGTCAGTCACCACCGAATTGCCCACCCGCACGGCCTCGCCATTTACCACTGTGCCATGCAGCAGTACCGCGCTGCCGCCCTCCAGAATGGCCGGCAGTACCTCTGTTGCTCCTTCAAAATGGCTGATGAACGGTCCGCTGGATCGTGCGCCGCATCTCAACCTCCCCACATCGTTGTACCAGCATGTATGCCAGTGATCGACGACGGTACGCGTGATGCGATCGGTCAGGCGTGTTCCAGTGTTATCGATTTGTGCGGCGGCAATGTCGAGCACGCCTCCTGCGCTGATAACACTGTGATCATTGATGACGTGGTCGGCTCGGATGCGGATGTCGCCACTTGCCATGATCTGTCCGGCGTGCCCGAGCGATGCAAAATCATTGAAGGTGGTCAGGGTTTCGGTGCGCAAGGAGTGCACATCTTCACCAGCGCGATTACAGCAATAATGGAAAGTGTCGAAAGATTCCTGACTGATGCTGTATTCGAACGCTGTCAATGAATATGCCGGCGACGTTGCCCAGCCCATATTCAGGTTATGGAGCAGGCCTGTCCTGATATCGATGCTGCCGGCCAGTGATTCGATATGTCCGCCATTGTTGCGCACAACATTCGCGCTGCCGCCGTTACTGGCGCCTATGACGATGTTTCCTTCGCTCAAAATGGCAGCGCCATTGAACAGGTCGGGATCGCCGTTCTGGAGGGTTCCTGTCAGATCAATCTGAAGGCCTTGTCGGCCATACATGAGACCGTTGTTGTACAAATCGCCGCTCGTGGTTTGCAGCAAGCCTTGCGCCAGCAGACGTGCTGGCGCATCGAGACGGATGTGTTGCCCCGCCAGCTGCATGTCGCCATTCGCTGTCAGCTCGGTGCTGATACGAATATCGCCTATGGCGCTCTGAAGACCCACGCCGCCAGCGGTATGCAGTGCCTCGCCATCAATCGTGATGTCTCCTTGGGTTGCCACGGTGAGCCAGCCGCCAGCCATCATGTCGCCGCCCACCAGTGAGCGGCTGAACGTCGGCATCTCCAGGTTCAAATCACCGGCGGCACGCAAGGCGCCGCCGGTGTTGTCGAGCTGGCCGACTCTGATGACCAGATTCCCTTCTTGTACATCCACACGTCCGCGATTGACCAACTGCAACGCGTCAACAGACAGGCCGGCGGATGCCACAAGTTGCTCATGGCTTTGCACCGTGTCGCCCGTGAGCGTCATGTGCCCGATGCTGCCCACCTGACCCCGATACTGCTGGCTCTGCGCCGCGATGACCAAGCTGCCACGCGCGGCGATTTCGCTTCCCTGTCGCGTTTGTACGGATGCCGCTGTGAGCGCGGTATCAGCCGCGCTCAACCGGACGTCCTCGTCCACGATGATGCTGCCGCCGGCCGTCAACTGTGCGCGCCCACCTGCACTGCTGTTTTCATTCAATACCAGATCATGGCTGGTACTGATGCGCATGTCGGTAGCGGCACTGCTGCGTGCAAGACGGACATCACCGGAGGCCGTGATTTCCAGCCTGCCCGTCAAGGCGGCGACAGGCGCGGCAAGTCGCATGCCAAGCCCTGCCTCCGTACCGATCAGCCGTATGCTGTTGGCATACATGCCTCCCAGCCCGCTGCTGTCCAATGCATAAGCTGGGGCGCTGGTGGCGTCGTGAGGCAAGAGGGTCGGATTTCCCGCGGCATCAATCCGGTTTGTGCCCAGTACCACGCGTAAATCCTGAGCATGCAATGCATCGTTGACCTCGAGTGCACGCGCATAAATGGAAAGTCGCTGTGTATTGCTGGCATTGAGGCCACCTGCCTCTATGCGGACCGTTCCGCCTTCAACAAGAAACCCGGCAAAGCGCTCTTCAGCGTCAAGCTGTGGCCGTCCCGTGCTCAAGACCGCACGTGCTGTATTCAAGAAGCCGCAACCCTCACAACTGATACCCCAGGGATTAGCGACGATTACATCCGCAGGGCTGCCTGCCACTTCGATATATCCCTGTAAGCGACTGGGATTGGCGGTGGTTACTTCGTTCAGGATGAGTCGCGCGCTGCCGTCGGAAACGTTTGCGTTTCCGGGCACATAGCCACCTAGCTGCGTATTTACCGGCTGTGCGCTGTTATTCAGGATGAGGCCGCGAGGGTCGACATCGAATTGCGAATACTGGTTTTGTGAAAGTCCGCTCGCGTTTGGCGCGGCAATATTCACCAGCGGAGTGCCATTGCTGGCACTGCTGGTGGTTGTTCCCGGACTGACTGGCATGACTGTGGCCGCCATTGCATTGCCGGGCAGTATCAACGGCCCTAGCTGCAGGATGATCAGCGCGTGGGCAAGCGTGCGCTGCCATGCAGACGCGAGTGTCGGGTCATTTTCGACGGGGTTGCTGCCATCCATAAGCATCACCATTGTAAATTGACACCGGCATTCAGTTGCGCGGCGGGAGCAGGCTCCGGCTCCAGTTTTTTGAGTGGTATTGCAACATCAAGATGCAGGAGTGCACGCGGCCATGACAAAACAAGGCCGGTGGTAGCCGTGGAGAGCTCCGTGCGTTCACCGTCAGGACGCTCCGGGTTCATTGCCCAGTTCACGCCGATTGTGCTGCGCACATCATGGAAGCCGGCGATGCGTGCTGGCCACGTCCAGCCAGCCTCCATGCGTAATCCGACCGCGGTGTCGGCTGATACGGCAACAGGGTCGTAACCACCGGTTTGCCCGGTGAGCGAAAATTGCTCGCCAGGCGGTAAGCGCGCATCACTTGCTTGTGCGCTCAGTGCAGCCGAGAGGCTGGCACGACCGTGACGATACTGGACTCTGCTGTTGCCGATGTAGCGCCAATAGCTGGCATCAAACGGATTAACAGGTGCCGCACTTCGCGTCTGTCCGTATTCAGCGTCTATGCGCGTATCAAATAGCCATGGGGCGGCAATATAGGCGTGATCGATACGCAGCCCCGTGGCGCGCACACGATAGCTCGACACGCCAACAACCGTGCCCTCAATGAGGTTTTCGCTGATGCGTTGATGTGTGTGCACGGCCAATGAAAGCCGTTGTCTGACGTTGCGATGCAGGGCTCGCGAAAGCTCGCTGCGCCATGCGCGGCTTTTGCCCGTCGCCTGAAAATGGGTGATGCCTGCCGTCAGGGCATTTTCATAGGCAAAGCGATCGGTACCGAAGCCGAAACGCCACCAGCCAAATGGCAGGTCGTAGTCCAGGCTCGCGCCATTGGCATCATCAACCTGGCCGTCTTGCAAATTTGCGTTCACGCCCAGCGTCAGCCGGTCGACCAAGCGCAATGGGCTGTCTAGCGACACGCTGCCGCGCAGGGTTTGCGTGGGCTCCCGATTGAGCGCCACGCCCTGCCAATCGGCGCGCGCCTGCCATGGCCTGTTTCGCGCTGCGGTGATATCAATCACCGAGCCTCCGGGCGTTTCGCCAGGAAAAAGCTCAATGCTGGCTTGCACGGAAGAAAGACGATTGAGGTTATCTACGGCTTGCTCGAGCGCACGCAATTGCACCGGATCACCACGCTTCAGGGGCAATGCAAACTGGTATTCCATGTACGACAGGGATGGTGCACGCACCCCTTCCACGACGCCGGGCCACAACTCCAGTCGAAGACGGCCGCTGGCCAGATTTTGCTCAGGGACGACAGCGCGTGTGGTGATGAGCCCCTGGCGCATCGCAATGGCATTCAGCCCCTCTTGCAAAGCCGCCAGATCGGATGCAAACAAACAGCGCCCCGCCCAATTTTTGATGAGCGCCGTCGTTTCGGTGGTGGGCAACACCGTCGAAGGGGAAATGTCGATGTGCTGAACGGGAAAGCAGGGGCCAGCAGGCGTCGCAGGCTTGGTGGCCTCGGGCACAGACAGCGTGCCGCCTGGGCTGTGGGATTCATCCCAACGCCGCTCGCGCCGCTCTTGCTCGCGACGATCAATTTCCTGTTTGAGCAGGCGATCCGCTTCATTGGCCCTGGCAGGCAGGACTACGGCGACCAGCATCATGCCGGTCAGGCAGCACATCCGTGTAAACATCAAACGCTCAAGTGGCAAAGTGCGGCGCGATTCTAGGTGCGTGAACAGATGATGACAATTTGTGGAAAATACCTAATTGGTGACGGAAGAATGCCGTCGTGCACAACCAAGCCCTGTATTGACGGGCTCTGCAGCGGATGTTTTCTCATCAGACTTGCCGACTTGAGCACCTGCGCTATCGCAAATGCCGCTCAAGTCGGGCTGATATGACCAGAAAATGCCGGCTGCGGTCTGTCATAAGAGCTGCCCCGCTGACAAGGAGAGTGTCATGTACCGTTTTCAATGGAACTGTTGGGCCTTGGTCGGCCTGCTTGTACTTGCTGGTGAGTCTATTGCCGGCTGTGTAATGACGGGCTCGGCTGCGGCCATCACAAAGTCGGTCGACACTATTGACTACCCGGCACTCAACAGATTGCTCATGACCGGCGACAGCGAGACGCGTCGGCGCCATCTGCCGGCTGAAATTGCCGCGCTGCAAGACTCGCCTGCCAGTGCGTCGGCCAGCGTGCGGGCACATCTCTTGTTGGCACTGGCGCGCGCCGAAATTGCAAGTGGTGATGCTGATGCGGCCATTCGCACACTTAAACGCTTTCCACTGAATCAGGCTCGTGCTCCCGAGGCATTGCTATTGCTGGCAACGCTGGAGGCTCAACGCGGTGAGCCCGCCATTGCTGTGCAATGGTTTCTCCGCCTGGCCGATCAATTTCCTGATGACGCGCGTGCCGTTGAGGGCTTGCTTGACGCTGCCACTCTCGTTGACAGCAGCCGCTTGTTGCTGCTGGAGCGCGCCCGATCAAGCGCCGACCAAGGGCTGCAGCTCGCCAAGCAATGGCAGGCACAAAGCATGGCGCCGGGCTTTCCTGATCTTGAGGCCGATGTGCCCTTGCCGGATGTGCTTTGGCGCTTTGCCCGAGCCGCACTGACCGACCCCGCATTCATTGCCGCAACACAATCCGGGCAAGAATCCCGACATCAGTTGGGCTGTTTGCTGGCGCAAGAAGAGGCGCGCCGTGGCTTTCTGGAAAAGAACCCCCGCTTGCTGTCAGACCTTGCCGAAACGGTTGCAACGCTCGATAGGCAGCTTGCTGATGCACAACAGGACTTTCGCCAACGAGAAAAGGATTTCTTGAGCATTGCGGAGGCCTGGCACCGATGCAACGACCAGAAAAATGATTGTGCCGATTTGCGCCAGCAACATGATCAGCTTGGCCGAGAAATGACGGGCTGGCGGAATCGCATTGCCACTCTGCAAGCCAAGCGCAACTTCCTGAAAAATGAGCAGCAAGCTCTCCCGCTGCGTTGGCAGCGCACCCACACCGCGAGTCAGCAACACCTGCAGGTGCTGCACTGGAACGAGAAAGGGGCTCGCCGCATCATGCGTGAATTGCTGCAACAAGAGTTGCGGCGGGCCGTGGATGAGTGGGAGGCCTTATCTGCAAAAGCACATTTCCAGCTAGCCGTCGCTCAAGAACAGTTTTTGCCTGAAAAAACCGCTCATGGCGGCATACCGACAAAGGCATCGGAATGACGCTGCTGGCCGTCAGCCTGTTTGCCTGAGAATAACCCCCTCGGCCTGAGCCTTCGACGCGTTCAGCGGAGCCCTGTCGAAGGGCTTGCGCACTAGAATCAACGGCTCCGACAGAACGCCTTTGACGGCGCCTCTGGTCGTCAAGCTGTTGCCGGGACATCGACAACAGTGTGTCCGCGTGGATATATCAAAAAGGATTGTTCGAGCGGGGTATCGAGAGGCAGGAAACCTGTGCGTGTATGACGAGCTTCCTTAACTGCCTTGAGTCTACGTCGGAACGCTGGCGCGCTGCACCTCAGCGCGTAAGAGCAGAGCTGGATGGCGCTCCTAGATATTTGGCTCGCGTCAGCATCTGACGCAGATTGCGTAACGTTTGCAGCGGCTCATCCGGCAGGTTGTAGTTGAACAGCAAAGCGGGCACATACCCGTCAGGCTGACCCTGCCCCCAGAATTCGATTCGCACAACCCCGTCTTTTTCCGGCGTCAGCTTCCAGGTGCTGTGCATCTCTCGCAGACGCACGCGCCGATCACGCGAGGCCGGCACCATGCCGGGCACACTGCGAGTGACAATCGTCACGACACCGCTTTTCGGGTCTTGTTGCAGTTGCGAATGCAGGACGGCTTCACGATCCAGAAAGGGATACGGCAAGCGGTAATGGGCATGCACCCATGCCTCACGGTCACCTTCGCGGCGCAGCAGTTTTACGCCGATCATGCGCGTAATCCACTGCGGCATTGCAGGCACATCGGACAGCACCGCCACCACACTCGGCAACGGTGCCTTTACCCGTGTGACAGAATAAAAACCCTGATAGGAGGAGTCCGTCACATCGCGGACATAAACGCGGATGTCGCGAGTTTTGTCTTCTCGCGCCAGCTCCCAGTCGGCGGCAAATGTTGTTGAGGCCAGCAACAAGAGCAGTCCCGTCAGGATATGTGCCATACGAACCACCCTTGTCAGCTGAAACGACATATCCAGCAGATGCTCAAGACCGCTCACCGCACACTGGCTTGTCAACCTGCCGAGGCATGTCGCTTCACGTACTTTCACGCCCTTCACAGCTTGCTGAAAAATGCT
>JAUXNL010000183.1 GCA_030684415.1 Moraxellaceae bacterium
GCGTTTTTCAGCAAGCTGTTGAAGCAGAAATAGAAGGCGACCCCGCATGACCATGACGCTCACTGCCAGCACCCTGCAAGTCCGCGCGGCTCAAGCCAGCCGTGCCGGCCGCAAACCGGAAAACGAAGATGCACTGGGCATCCGGCTCCCGGCGGACCCTGCACAAAGCGGCAAAGGCATCGCGCTGGCCCTAGCCGACGGCGTCAGTGGCACTGGCGAAGGCCGCCGCGCCGCCGAGGTCAGCGTACAAGGCTTTCTCGCCGATTATTACGCCACGCCTGAAAGCTGGTCCGTCAAGAATTCGGGCTTCCGTGTGATTGCGGCGCTTAATCGCTGGCTTTACGGACAAGGTCAGCAGTACACGCAAGCCCATCAGGGTTTTCTCACCACTTTTTCCGCACTCGTGTTGCGCGCACAGACCGCGCATCTCTTTCACGCGGGCGACACCCGCATCCAGCGCCTGCGCAACATGAATGGAAAGTGGTCGCTGGAGCCGCTGACGCTTGATCACGCCACCCGTATCGGTGCGCAGAAAACCTATCTTACCCGCGCGCTCGGCATGGATTGGCAAGTCGACATTGACTACCGCAGTGTCGACGTCATGGCAGGCGACATTTTTTTTCTCAGCAGTGACGGCGTGCACGAATTCCTGCCGCGCGCCGCCTTGAAAAAGTTGCTGGCTTCCGCCGCCGACAATCCTGAGGCTTGCTGCGAAGCCATTCTCGATGCTGCCTTCGCAGCAGGCAGCGACGACAATCTTTCGTGCCAGTTGCTGGTGATAGACACGCTGGCGCCGCCAGCAGCCGACGACAGTCATTTGCAGGCGGCGCAGCTCCCGCTTCCCCCTGATCTGGCGCCGGGCCAGACACTCGATGGCCTGCAAGTGGAAGCCGAGCTGCATGTCAGCCCGCGCAGCCAGCTGTATCGCGTGCACGACATTCACACCCGGCGCGTGATGGTGCTGAAAATGCCGTCACGGCACTTCGAAGACGACCGCGAGCAGCTCGCGCGTTTTGCGCTGGAAGACTGGATCGGTCAGCGCATTGATCATGCACATGTGGTGAAGGGCTGGCCGGCGCCGCGCCAGCGCAGTTGCCTGTACCTGCTGCAAGAATGTCTGGAGGGCGAAACACTGGCGCAGTGGGCTGCACGCCATCCACATCCCCCCGTGCAGGTGATTGCCGGCTTTGCCTCGCAGGCCGTGAAAGGCTTGCGCGCATTGCACCGGCGCGAAACACTGCACCAGGACATCAAGCCCGACAATCTTTTCGTGTGCCGTGATGGCCGGCTCAAGCTGCTCGACTTAGGCTCGGCGCATGTCGCCGGCCTTGGCGACGAAGCCCCGCGCGATCGTCCCGGTGCCGCCGAATATGCCGCGCCCGAATACGCGCTCAACCTGGCACGCGACACTCGCGCCGACCAGTTCTCGCTGGCCATCACCCTCTACGAATTGCTCACCGGCGCTCATCCCTACGGCGAGGGCTATGCGCGGGCACAATCATCCGCCGACTTCCAGCGCTTGCGGTACACCAGCGCCTGCCGGCACAACCCACATGTGCCGCCCTGGTTCGATGCCGCCCTGAACAAGGCCTGCCGGCTTGATGCCGACCAACGCTACGAAGCTCTCGGTGAATTTCTGGCCGACCTCAATGCACCCACTCCAACACTCGCCCCAGTCAATGCCCGGCCGTGGCTGGAACGCGACCCGGCCAGCTTCTGGCGCAGCACGGCGTTGCTATTGGGAGCCCTCGCCCTGTTCGAGCTGTTCCTGCTGGTGTTTCGTGGGCACTGACGGCTTGCAAAAACACAGCCCTCTTTGCAGCTTGCTGAAAAATGCT
>JAUXNL010000189.1 GCA_030684415.1 Moraxellaceae bacterium
GGGGCCGTCAAATTCAAGGCTGGCGAGATCCCCGCAGACCTTCGGGCCAAGGGAATCCGTAATTTGCTGCGGCCAGGCTGGCGTGGCGATGCCCGGCTCGTATTGACCACCTATGAAACCCTGCGCGACCAGGAGTTCTCCCTGGCTCGCCAACAGTGGTCGATTATGGTGTGTGACGAAGCGCAGAAGATCAAGAACCCCGTAGCCCAGGTCACTCAGGCCGCCAAATCCATCCCGGTCAGATTCCGGGTGGCATGTACAGGGACACCTGTCGAAAACACGTTGATTGATTTGTGGTGCCTGTTCGACTTCCTGCAGCCAGGGCTTCTGGGGGCGCTCAATCAGTTCGGCAAGAAGTTCCAGCGGCCCATCGAATCCGAGGGCGCCCGGGATCACGCCGCTTTGGAGGAGCTGCGGGCCCTGATTGAACCGCAAACATTGCGCAGAACCAAGCAGGATGTGGCCAAGGATTTGCCGGCAAAGATTGAGGATGTGGACTGTCGGCAACTCGTCATGCACACCCGGCAACGAGAACTCTATCTCTCCGAGATCGGGCAATACGCTCAGCGCAAGCAATTGCAGGATGCGCTGGACGATACGTCCACGGGCGTACTTGGATTACTGCACCGCCTCAAGCTGGTCTGTGCTCACCCCTACAGCGTAAGGCCAGAGCCAGATCTGCTGAAATCCCCCAAAATGAACTGGTTGATGGCGACACTTGACCAGATCCGGCAAAAAGGGGAGAAGGCTATTGTTTTCACAGAGCTTCGTGATATCCAGCGCGAGTTACAACATCTGATCTATGAGAGCTATGGCATCAAGCCAACCATCATCAATGGTGACACCAGCACCAGTAGTCTGAATGCCAACAGCCGCCAGAAGCTCATCGATCAATTTCAGCAGAGTTCGGGCTTCAATGTCATCATCTTGTCGACGATAGCCGTAGGGTTTGGCGTCAATGTGCAGGCAGCCAACCATGTGATTCATTTCACGCGCTGCTGGAACCCGGCCAAAGAAGACCAAGCCACCGATCGTGCCTATCGAATTGGCCAGCTTAAGGATGTGTATGTCTACTACCCAACGGTCCGGGATCCCTCAATGAACACTTTTGAAGCGACGTTGGATGAACTTCTGGCTCGGCGGCGATTATTGGCCCGCGACATGCTGGTGGCAGCAAAAGATATTCAAATGTCTGATTTTTCAAAAATATTATATTGAATTTAAGGTTTTTAACGACGTTGCTGTTCGCACAGCGTACCTTTTAAAAGCAGGCAGGCGGGCATTTATTTCTTCGACATACTGCCGATTGTGTTTGGCAGATACGCACTGCCGACATTCACTTCCAGTCCCCACGCAACTCCCGCACCAATCCCTCCAGCCGTTCCGGCGTCGCGTCCTGCGGCGCCACGGCGTCACCCACACTCACCGCCACATGTGAGCGGAAGCGACGCGGAAATTTAGTGAACGCGGGGCCGCCCTTGCGGCTGGAGAAGCTGCCCCACAATCCCTGCAGGGCAATCGGGTACACCGGCACCGGTGTGCGCTCGACAATGCGCTGGATGCCGTTCTTGAACGGGTACATCTCGCCGTTATCGGTAATGCGGCCTTCGGGGAAAATGCACACGAGCTCACCGTTGGCCAGCGCCTCGGCAATATCGTCGTAGGCTTTTTCGAGCAGGGCGGGATCGACCTTGGCCGGGGCGATGGGAATGGCGCGCGCGGTGCGGAAGATGAAGTTGAGCACCGGATTCTTGAAGATGTTGTGGTCCATCACGAAGCGCGGCGGGCGGCGGATGGCGGTGGCCAGAATCAGCGCGTCGAAAAAGCTGACGTGGTTGCAGACCATGACGGCGCCGCCTTCTTCGGGTATGCGCTCCACCTGCTTGCTTTCCACGCGGTAGAACATGCTCATGAAAATCCAGACGATGAAGCGCATCAGGAATTCGGGCACCAGCGTGTAGATGTAGAGGGAGATCAGCGCGCTCATGATGGCGACGGTGAGGAAGAGGTCGGGAATGGAGAAGCCGGCCTTGGTGAGCAACGCCACGGCCATCAGTGCCGACACCACCATGAAGAAGGCATTCAGGATGTTGTTGCCGGCAATCACGCGGGCGCGGTGCTCGGGCGGGGTGCGGGTCTGCACCAGCGCGTACAGTGGCACGATGTAGAAGCCGGCGAACAGGCCGATCATCAGCAGGTCGATGACCACGCGCTGGTTGGCGGCAATGGCAAGAAAATCGCTCACGCCCACCAGTCCGGCGGGCTGCATGCCGCGGGTGGCAAAGTAAAGGTCGATGGCGAAGCCGGTGATGCCGATGGAGCCGAAGGGCACAAGGCCCAGCTCCACACGCTTGCCCGAGAGCTTTTCGCAGAGCAGCGAGCCTACGCCCACGCCCACCGAGAAAATGGTGAGCATCAGCACGACCACCAGTTCGTTGCCGCCTAACACTTCCTTGGCAAACACCGGCATCTGCGCCAGAAAGGTGGCGCCGTAAAACCAGAACCACGAGATGCCGAGGATGGAGAGGAAGACGGTGCGGTTTTCGCGGGTGAAGTGGAAGGTGCGCCAGGTTTCGGTCACCGGGTTCCAGTTGATCTTGAGCGCGGGGTCGGTGACGGCGACAGCGGGCACTTGGCGGCTGGCCAGATAGCCGAGCACGGCGATGGCCAGCACGGCCCAGGCCACCATTTCGCGGCCGCCGTTCTGTGCCACCAGCCAGCCGCCGAGGATGGAGCCGGTGAGAATGGCGACGGAGGTGGCCATTTCCACCAGACCGTTGCCACCGATGAGCTCATCTTTCTTCAGTGACTGCGGCAGGATGGAGTATTTGATCGGCCCGAACAGGGCGGACTGCGTGCCCATCAGAAACAGCGCCAGCATCAGGATCCAGAATTGCTGCAGCAGCAGGCCGGTGGCGCCCAGCACCATGATGCCGACCTCCATCTGCTTGGTCAGGCGGATCAGGCTGGCTTTTTCGTATTTGTCGGCAATCTGGCCGGCGGTGGCCGAGAACAGGAAGAAGGGCAGGATGAACAGGCCCGCGCAGAGATTGGTGAGCACCGGCAGTGGCAGGTCGATGAGA
>JAUXNL010000199.1 GCA_030684415.1 Moraxellaceae bacterium
GGCATTGGCTCACTCCGTGTCAGACAAAGTCGAGGCGGCCTACCGACGCGGGGATTTGCTCGCCAAAAGGAAAGAGCTGGCGGAGGCATGGTCCGGGTATTGTGCCTCAAAACCTCCGTCCAAGCACAACGAGAGCCAGCCCGGCGCAACGCTAGCGGTCTAAGTCGTCGTTCGATGCGGACTCTCTGATCGGCCACCGAGCCGACCTCTATATCGCCTCGCCCGCAACGATCGCGGGCAGGCAAGGAGGCCAAATGATCAACTCAGCAGAGAAGTCGGCGAGACCAGGCGCGATGTCCGTCAACGACTTCGCCACTTGGGCCGGGCTCGGCCGGACGACGGCATGGAACGAAATTCGCGAAGGCCGCTTGCGTGCCGTGAAGGTATCTTCGCGAACCCTCGTCACAATGACCGACGCAGAACAATGGCTGATCTCGCGGCCAACCGTGGTCGAAGCGCGCTCCCGTCACGTTCGTGGTGCCGTTCGATGACCCCCGCCGAGAAGATTATCGCCGCCGCCATTCGGCCTTGTGACACCCCCACGGTTCGAGACCAGATCAGACAGCTTGTTGAACTCAAATACCACGTTCAACGGAAGACCGATCATCAGCTCAAGATTGGCCCGGTGAATTATTATCCGGTGCGCGGCACAATCACCTTGGACCCCTGCGAAAGGCACTCGGAACGGGGCTTTACCGCCCTTCTGGAGCTTCTGGAGCGCGTGCTGGCTTCGCAAATCAACACCATGTACCTATGATCAGATTTGCAGAAACGCTCTGGGTTATATGCGCCGAGAGGATTGCCAAGCCATTGACATTGTGTGATTTTTACGAACCCCCTCCACTCGTCGTTCGCGTCGTTGTCGTTCTTCGATCCAACGTCAACGAGAACGCAGTCGAGAACGTAAGTTAAGTCCTTCCTTGCGCTTTGCGCACCCCACTATGACCGCAGAGAGAAGCCGGGTGCCCACTGTTCTGGGAGCGCCATTCGCTCCTGGTCTCGCCGGAAAAACTCAATTTCCTCCCCCGCGTACATGCGATCAAACTGGCGTTGCGTCAGCCACGACCTGAAGTCGACCTGAAGTTGGGCCTTCGTCCAAATGCTGTGTGAGCCGCCGGCCAACTGGGCGCATTCAATTGACCCGCCCGACCGGGCCGGCCATGGCTTGAACACATCCCGCACCGGCACACCTACGCGATTGCCGCCCGGCTTGACGACCGTGAATTTCTCCTCGCCGCCCAGCTGCTTCGTGATGTACCGGAACCACGACCAGCACCGGGCCACTGCTCCCGCGTCACTGTCCCGACGTGCAACCACCAGCCGGAACGCCTTGCCCGGGATTTCGTCAC
>JAUXNL010000204.1 GCA_030684415.1 Moraxellaceae bacterium
GTCCGCGACATCCGCACCGGCGAAATCTCCGGTGACGGCGCAGAAGACATCGCCATCTGCGTCAGCGTGCCCGTGACCCCGGTGACCCTCGAACTCTGATTCCCCCATTTCCCCTCACCGCGCAGGCTCAGGCCTTCGCGGGTGAAACAAGGAGTAGCAACATGACCAACCTCAACGTGAAGACCAGCCCTGCCAACCCGGCCCGCACCAACACCATCGGTCGGCACCTGACGCCGGAAGAAGTGGCCGAACTGGGCCGTGAGCTCGACGCGCTGCGCGAACGCATCCGTGCCGATCTTGGCGAAAAGGACGTGGCCTACATCAAGAGCGTGATCAAGCTGCAGCGTCGTCTGGAAATCGGCGGCCGCGCCGCGATTTACGCTGGCATCGTCAATCCGATTGCCTGGGCGGTGGGCGTGGGCGCGCTCGGTGTGTCCAAGATCCTCGACAACATGGAAATCGGCCACAACATCATGCACGGCCAGTACGACTGGACGAACGACCCGGAGCTGCGCGGCAAGCACTTTGATTGGGATACGGCCTGCCCCGGCGATCAGTGGCGCCATTCGCACAACTACATGCATCACACCTACACCAACATCGTCGGCAAGGATCGCGACGTGGGTTACGGCATCCTGCGCATGGCAGACGACCAGCCCTGGACGCCCGCCACCTTGTTCCAGCCGGTGTATGCCTTCCTGCTGATGGTGTTCTTCGAGTGGGGCGTGGCTCTGCACGATCTGGAAACCGAGCGCCTGCGCAAGGGTGAGAAGAGCTGGGCGGAAGACAAGCCCATGGCCAAGCAGATCCTGAAGAAGGGCTGGGGCCAGGTGCTCAAGGATTACATCCTGTTCCCGCTGATGGCCGGCCCGTTCTTCCTGCCGGTGCTGGTGGGCAACGCAGTCGCCAACATCATCCGCAACATCTGGGCCTTCCTCATCATCTTCTGCGGCCATTTCACCGAAGAAGTGGAAATGTTCACGATCGAAGAGACGGAGAACGAGACCAAGGGTGAGTGGTATGTGCGCCAGATGCTGGGGTCCTCCAACATCAAGGGCGGCAAGTGGTTCCACATCATGAGCGGCAACCTCAGCC
>JAUXNL010000217.1 GCA_030684415.1 Moraxellaceae bacterium
CTACGACACCAATCGACCCCACTACGGCAAAGGGCGCAGCCAGAATGCGGTTACCCAGGCACGCCATCATATAGCCACCACTGGCCGCGACTTTATCGACACAAATCGTCAGCGGCAGCCTGTGCTGGCGGATTCGCGCCAGTTGTGACGCCGCCAGACCATAGCTGTGCACCATGCCACCCGGGCTTTCGAGACACACCACCACCTCGTCATGCTCCGGCTCGGCGAGCGTCAGTATCGCCGTGATTTCGCGACGCAGGTTTTCCACTGCCGATGCGCGTACATCCCCATGGAAATTGAGCACATAAACCCGCGGCTTGCGCTCCGGATTTTTCTGCTTGGATTCTTTCTTTTCTTTCTGCTTTTGCTCTTTCTCGTAAGCCTTGAAGGCGGCCTTGTCGAAAACAATCTCGCGCATGCCATCGGCATAGTCATCAAGACGATCATTCAGCCGCATGACGTCAATATTGCCTTCATCGGCATGGCGACGCCGATTGCCAGCATTCGACACCGCGACGATGACCACCAGAATGGCAATCACTACCGTGATGGCTTTGGCCAAAAAGAGGCCGTACTGCAACAAAAGGTCTATCACACCTATCTCCATAAATACCAGAATGGACCGCCGGGACATACCGGCAAAAGAGATCAGGCGCGGCAGCGAGCCACGAAATCCTGAATCAGGGCATGGGCAATACTGCCCGCGGGAGGAATGGGCGGCAATTCACTGAAGTGGAAAAAGCGTGCGTCAGCAATTTCTTCCTCCTGAAGTACGATGTCGCCACTGCGGTACTCGGCATGGAAGCCGAGCATGAGGTTGCCGGGAAAAGGCCAGGACTGACTGCCGAAATAGCGCGGTGCCCCTACCTGCACACCCACCTCTTCCTGCACTTCTCGCACCAGTGTTTCCTCAGCAGACTCACCTGCTTCGATAAAACCGGCCAGCGCACTGTACATCGGGCGATTAAAGCGCTGGGCACGCGCCAACAGCAGCTCTTCACCACGGGTGACAACGACGATGACGCAGGGATTGATACGAGGATACTGACTGAAACCGCAGGCGGGACAAACTTTACTGCGCTCACCACGGGCATCGGCGGCAGTCAGTGTTCCACAACGCCCGCAATGCCGGTGATTCCGGTCCCACTCAAGAATCTGGAATGCGCGGCCAGCGACACCAAAAAGACTGTCATCGACCTGACCCAGCAAGCGGCGCAGATCCTCGAAGCGGTAGCCTTCCGGCGGCAATACGTCATCCGCCACAGCCACGGCGTAAAGGCCTTTGCCATCGAGAGTACCCAAGTAATGACGGCTGATTTCCGGCAGACCGAGCCAAGAGGCATCACGCAGCTCAGGTAATACGGATGCTGCCGGATCATCGGCCAGCAACAGCCGATGCCCCTGGAACACCATCCACAAACGCTCCCCTTTCAATCCCTCCGGCGCGTTGACTGCAGGCACAAAATGCATCGGATTTCCTCACTCGCCACGCCGACAGGGCTCAGGCCACTGCTGCCGCAGCAGAAGCAACGGGAAAGCCGAGCTCCGCCACACTGTCTTCCGCAATTTCCAGAATGCTTTCGCCAATCGGTTTGTTGGCTTCCAGGCTTTCAAGAAAGTAATCAACACTGGAAATGGCATCTGCCAACGTTTCCATGTCGGCCATGCCCGGCTGCTCGCTGCTACCCAGCATGCGCGCATCGATGTAGCGCGAACAGGCTCGCAGCACTTCAGCGCCACGCTCGATCATCAGGAAGGAAAGCCCACCTGCCACACTCTGCAGCGTAGAGGGCACATTAGCGAGATGCATGAGATCGCGAGAAGACTCGAGATACGAGCTGATGGCACGCTTGGCCAGCGACAGCCCGGAGCGGGACTCCGCCACCAGCAAGGCACGAGCCTCATCAAGCTGATGCACAGAAATACGGGCGTTGATGATGGGCGTATCCGCACCCGGCGTCACCTGCTTCACCAAGCCGGCCACACTGTTTTCAACCTCCATCAGGGTATCAACCAATGCATGCAGATCGGCAGCATCTGGCTCGCCCGACCATGCACGCACGGCCTCTGCCTGTGTGCGCATGCCTTGGCTGGACTCCAGCAGTCCCAGCATGACCAGTGTCTGCGCCGTGCGTGACAAGCTATCAGCCATGCCCTGATAGCTTTCCACATCATTCTTGGCACCACGCGACATGATGTCGAGTGTGTCTTTTACTTGCGCCAACTCATCTTTGAGCACACTTGCCACGGTCTTGATGACTGATCCACCCGGACCACACATCAGCTCATATTCAGTCGTCATGGCGGCTTCTGTGAGAGTGTGGTTTTCCAGCGCAAACGCCGAACGCACTGGCAACACCCGCTCACCACTTTCGCTCAAGCCCACGATCTGGAGGCAATCACTGATCAGGCGGCGATCAGGATTGCCATTCCCATCATTCTGGGCCAACGCCTTGAGTTGACGATCGAGCTGACCCAACAGGTTTTTTCTAGCAGGGCTGAGGGCGACGCCTTGCTGCAGGGCTTCAAGCATGGCGGAGGCTACCCACCACAGCAGTGCTTGCGGCCGCGTGCCACACACCTGCTGGGCACGTTCGCAGGCCCGCATCATCATGCGGTAGTGGGGAAATTCGGCCTGATCCCTGAGCACGGCGATAAGACCGGTCTGGTACATCAGGCGCAGACGGCGCACCAGTGACTGAAGCTGGGCCGGCGTCAAATCCAACTGAACCAGAGCCGGTGCAGCCGGCAAATGCTCGAGCACGATGAAGTGCCCCTCCGCCAAGGCGGCTTGCCCCAGCGCCGCGCGCACCTGATTGATGGCCGGCAACAGCAGTTGAGGCCACGCTCCCTGCCGTATCTGCACATACTCCAGATAACGCCCCAGCACCATCAAGCCTTGGCCCAGCGCCGCAAAGGTGGCATCGGAGGCTTCAGCACCGTTGGCCTGCACTTGCCGCATGAGCTGACTCATGCCGGCCGACAGCTCGACAGCTCCGGGCAACTCGATCAGCCGCAAGGCGCCATGCACCTGATCCAGGCCTTCAACACAGGCGCCCAGAAGTGCAGGATTATCGCGCTCTTCGACATAGGACCCGACCTGCGCTTCCACCTGCGCCAGTGTCGTGTCTACCTCAGCCTTGACCAGATTGAGGGAAGCAATATTCGGAATGAGAACCATGGAAAGCTGTCCTGCGCTGTCTTCTTATGGAGGGCGGCCCTGCGGCCATTTGCCACTTGCTCACGAAACCTGCCCGAACTGTGGCACGACTTAGAGTAGGGGTCAATTTTCGCCAATAACTCTTTGAGTTAAATGAATTAGTTCTCTTTTTCAAGCATCGGGGACGGGTCCAGCGTGCGCCAGAGACAGGCCCCCGCGGCCGCCTTGTCGAGTTGCTGAAGCTTGGCCTCATGACGCTGCCGCTCTTCGGCACTCGCCGGAATCACGGCCAGCCTCTGCCGTGACGCCGGCAACCGGCGAATCATCTCGCCGTCGTCGTCCGTTTCACTGCCGCTTTCGCTGCTGCCTAATGACAATCCCACCTGCCCACCGGTCATGGCCAGATAGACATCGGCCAGAATCTCGGCATCCAGCAAGGCACCGTGATACGCCCGATCGCGCTGGGCGACCTCGTAACGGCGCACCAGTGCATCCAGATTGTTTTTCTGACCAGGATGCCGCGAGCGGGCCATCACAAGGGTATCGAGTACCGT
The DNA here is from genome assembly GCA_030684415.1 of Moraxellaceae bacterium. Taxonomy (GTDB): domain Bacteria; phylum Pseudomonadota; class Gammaproteobacteria; order Pseudomonadales; family Moraxellaceae; genus UBA2031. The sequence goes on from JAUXNL010000217.1 coordinate 3,715, forward strand.
GGTGATATCGGCCATCTGCCCCCGACCACCCAAGCGCTTGAGCTCGTGATCCAGAAAGCCGATATCGAATGGCGCATTGTGGATGATGAGTTCGGCACCCCGTACAAAAGCGAGGAACTCGTCCGCAACACTGGCAAAAAGTGGTTTGTCGGCCAGAAAGGCATTGCTGAGGCCATGGACACGCTCAGCTTCGGGATCCACTTCGCGCTCAGGATTCAGGTAGTGGTGGAAGCTGCGCCCGGTCAGGCGCCGGTTCACCATTTCCAGACAACCGATCTCGATCAGGCGATGGCCTTGCGAGGGATCAATTCCCGTCGTTTCAGTATCGAGAACAATTTGCCTCATATCTTCGCCTCCTGACGCTGCCCGAGCAGATGGTCGATCGCCTCGTTGGCTAGCTGATCCGCGATTTCATTGCCCTCATGGCCGGCATGCCCCTTGATCCAGCGCCAGTCCACCTGATGCCGGGCGGCCTCTGCTTCCAGCAATAGCCAGAGATCCGCATTTTTCACGGGCTGACGTGCAGCCGTTTTCCAGCCTCGCGCCTTCCAGCCGGGCAGCCACTCCGTCATGCCTTTTTTGACGTACTCGGAATCCGTCCACAAAACGACCTGACAGGAGCGCTTGAGGGCCTGCAGGGCGGCAATCGCCCCCATCAACTCCATCCGGTTATTGGTGGTCTGGGGGTCTGCGCCCTTCAGGCGTTTTTCATGCGGGCCATTGCGCAGGAGCGCGCCCCAGCCTCCAGGGCCAGGATTGCCTCGGCAGGCGCCATCACTGTAAATCTCGATGTGGTCAGTCATTCTTCATCCGGCAGTACGCGTCGGGACCGGGCCTCGGTCACCAGCACGGGGGCTGGGGACGCAAAGCGCCGGCGCAGTCGCGGCTCAATAGGGGTGATACAAGACAGGCGCTTGCGTGCCAGCAACGCGTAAGAGGCGCCGCGCTGGCTCCAGTACCGGCGCCCGAGTGTTTCCAGCCATGCAAAGCGGCGCCGTATGGTGTCATGAGTCAGCGGCGGTGCGAAGCCAGCGCTCTCTAGGCCGACGACCTCAAAATCGAGCAGCGTCAGCCAGTCCGCCAGGCGCTGAGGACTCAGCGGACGACGCAACCAAGGCAAATCGCCCCACGGCAACCGGAACAGCCGCCAAACGCCCCACAAGCTCCAGGGATTGAAGCCCAGAATCAGCAAATGACCTTCAGGGATCAGGACGCGTGAGGCCTCTCGCAGCAGGGCATGTGGGCTGGCGGCGCCATCCAGCCCATGGTGAATAAGCACCAGATCGAGACTGTTATTGGCAAACGGGAGATGCTCAGGCTCGGCCCGAAGTGGCGACAACCCCTCCACGACCGGCAAAGCCGCATCAACAATGCAACAGTGACGGATGCGCGAGCTGATCAGCAGGTTTCGCGGCACCACCTGACCAATCTGGAGTGCGTGATAACCGAAAAGGTCCGGCAGCACCTGCGTCAGGAGGGCATCTTCTTCCGCCAGCAGATAGCTGCCCAGATCGGTCGCGAACCACTGCCGGAAATCCTTCTGCAAGTCCGTGCGGGGCTCAGGCTTGAACAATCGCGGCAAATCCATGAGCGAATTCCGTGGTGTGCGTAGGCTTGCTGTGGCATAGCGCAGGTATGGTCTTATTATTGGCCCCGAAACCACTCCTGTCACTTCTGCGAGCTGCGATGCGCCCGACGCTTTTGCCACTTCCCGCCTTCAGCGACAACTACATCTGGACACTGCGCTGCGGCCACGAAGCTCTGGTGGTGGATCCGGGCGATGCCGCTGTCGTTGAGGCCTGGCTCAATCATGAAGGACTGACTCTCACCCACATACTGGTCACGCATCACCACCCCGACCATACCGCCGGCCTGCTGCACCTCAAGGCACGTCATCAGGCTGTGATTTTTGGCCCGGACGAGAACATTGCAGGGCTCGATCATGTCGTGACAGGCGGCGAACAGCTCGACCTCGGCGTATTTGGCCATGCACAAGTACTGGCGGTTCCCGGCCACACGCTGGGGCATATTGCCTGGCATCTCCCCAAGGATGATCTGCTCTTTTGCGGCGACACCCTGTTTTCGGCGGGTTGCGGCCGACTCTTTGAGGGCACGGCCGCGCAACTGCATGCCTCATTGCAAGCGTTGTCTGCCCTCCCGGATGCCAGTCTGGTCTGCTGTACACATGAGTACACCACCGCCAACCTGCGCTTTGCCCTTGCCGTGGAGCCCGATAACGCCGCACTTGTACAGCGCCAGCAAGAGGTCGCGGACTTGCGCGCCAAAGAGCAGCCCAGTCTGCCTGTGCGGCTGGAGGCCGAGCGCGGCTACAACCCCTTCCTGCGCACCGACATTCCCGCCGTGATAGCAGCGGCCAGCCAGCATGCCGGCCGGCCGCTCACACCTGGACAGGAAACACTGGCCGCCCTGCGGCGCTGGAAAGACGTGTTCTGATTTGCCGCAAACACTTGCTGAACGGTTACGAAAACCGTCATGAACCTAAGGGTATTGCCGGGATTTTTCCTTGCCGCCCTCCCCCTCCCTCCCTAGAATCGGCCCGTTTGCAGCATTTCAGCCGAGTTCCAGCGCATGCGGTTTTACTTTTCCCCGAGCTCCCGTTCACCACAACTGCAGGCTCTGCCAGTGTTTTTGTGCCTGTTGCTGCTGGTGATGGCGCCAACAGCATCGGCCGCAGGCTGGGTGGACCGGCTTTTTGGCTCACCCGGTGCAAAGGCTGAACCCACTGTACCTCCCCCCGGCCCCAGCATTACCTCGCAGCCTTATTCGCCTGCTGCCCATCCCATCGATCGTAACAAGGCTCCTGCCCCCGCCATGGCCATGCAGGATGAGGAAGGTCTGGCAGCTCTTCCTCATATAGAAGAAACCGAACTGACCGACGAAGACCTGTTGCCCTCCATTTTCAGTGCCGATGAGCTGGCAACAGAGGGCAACCTCTGGGATCGCCTGCGCAACGGCTTCAAGATGGATCTCAGTGTCGACAACGAACGTATTGCCGTACAGCGCCAGTGGTATGCGCAGCGTCAGGACTATCTAGATCGAGTGGCCATCCGCGCCGCACGCTATCTGCATTACACCGTCACGGAAGCTGAAAAGCGCGGCATTCCGACTGAACTGGCACTGCTGCCCGTCATCGAAAGCGCTTACGACCCTTTTGCTTACTCACACGCACGCGCCGCCGGCATGTGGCAGTTCATTCCCGGCACCGGCAGCATTTACGGGCTCAAACAGAACTGGTGGTATGACGGCCGTCGCGATGTGATTGAGTCCACCCGCGCCGCTTATGAGTTTCTCACCAGTCTTTACCAGAAGTTCGGTTCATGGGAACTGGCGCTAGCCTCCTACAACGCTGGCCCCGGAGCGGTACAACGCGCCATCAATCGCAATGCGGCAGCGGGCTTGCCGACGGACTTCTGGTCACTCCGGCTACCGGCGGAAACCATGGCCTATGTGCCACGCTTTCTCGGCATGGCCCAGTTGGTGCAGTCCCCCGAAGCGTTTGGTGTCACCCTGCGCCCCGTGCTGGATCACCCGTATTTCCGCGAAATACAAACCAGCGGGCAGATTGATCTGGCCGCCGCTGCCGAAATTGCCGGCATATCCACCAAAGAGCTCTATCAGCTCAATCCCGGCTTCAACCGATGGGCAACTGATCCTGATGGCCCGCACCGGCTGCTGGTGCCCGCCGCACTGCCTATGGACTTTGAAGCTGACATTGCCCAGCTACCCGCCCCGGAACGAGTATTCAAAGAAGAATATGTCGTGCGCAAAGGCGACACACTTTTTGCTGTGGCCCAGAGGTTCAAATTGGCGCCCGCCGAACTCCGGCGCATGAACGGACTGAAAAGTGATCGGCTCGCGGTCGGCAGCACGCTTGCCATTGCCCGACCACGAGCCAGCGATGACTCCTATGTACTGAGCCATGAGCAGCGCATGGCGCGGCAGGCAAACAAGGCCTGCACGATCAAACGCACACACTACACCGTTCGCAAGGGCGACAGCCTTTACGCCATTGCACGCAAACATAACGTCAGTGCGGGCAGTCTCGCTGCCGCGAACGGGCTGCGCATCAATTCACCACTGCGCATCGGACAAACACTGAAGATCGAGAAAAGCGGCGCAAGCAGTAACCAACGCATCGTCGCCAGCAAGAGTAAGAAAGGCGACACTGCCGGCACCCAGAAACGTATCCGTTATCAAGTCAAGGCCGGCGATACGCTGTCTTCCATCAGTCGCCGCTACAACGTCAGCATTCAGCAAATCAAGCGCTGGAATGGCACCTCGCACAGGATTCAACCCGGCCAAGGTCTGGTACTGTTCGTTGCCAGCCACTAGCCCTGAAAAAGTGTGTAGAGCCGGCGCCAACAGGGCTGACTGATTTTCCCCACATTCTCCGGGAAACAAAAACAAGCAAGGATAGTGCTCATGACATTTCTGATGCGTTACCTGTCCATCGCACTGACAGCCTCACTCGGCATGGCGGCTCAAGCCGCCGTTGAAACAACCCACGCCATCAGCCTTCATGGCAAGCCTGCCTATCCTGCGGGCTTCAAAGCATTTTCTTATGTCAATCCGGCCGCCCCGAAAGGGGGAGATATACGGCTGTATGATCTTGGCAGCTTCGACAGCCTGAATCCGTTCATCAACAAGGGCAATGCTGCCAACGTCACTCGTATTTACGACAGTCTCACCACCGCATCGCTTGATGAACCCTTTACCCGTTATGGCTTACTGGCCGAGAAAATCGAGCGCGACCCGGACGATGCGTCGTGGGTAACCTACCACCTGAATCCCGCCGCCCGCTTTTCTGATGGCAAGCCGGTCACGGCAGCGGATGTCGTTTTCACATTCGACATCATCCGCAAAGAGGGTGACCCCTCCTACAAAGCCTATTTCGCTGATGTGACCAAAGTAGAAGCGCTGGATACCCGACGGGTAAAATTCACCTTCCGAGATGCCAATAACCGGGAGCTCCCACTTATTGTGGGCGAGCTGTCGATTCTGCCAAAGCACTACTGGGAAAAGCGCAACTTCAATAGCACAAGCCTCGACATTCCTGTCGGCAGCGGCCCCTATATCATCAGCAGGGTAGATGCTGGCCGCAGCATTACCTACACCCTGAACCCTGATTACTGGGGGAAAGAGCTGCCCGTAAACCGGGGCCACAACAACTTCAACTCCATCACCACGGTTTATTATCGCGACACCACGGTGGCTTTCGAAGGTTTCAAAGCTGGCCAGTACGACTTCCGCGTGGAGAACCGGGCCAAAACCTGGGCAACCGAATACAACTTCCCCGCCACCCGTAATGGCCTGGTCAAAAAAAATGCCCAGCCGCACCAGAACTCCAGCGGCATGCAGGGCTTTGGCTTCAACCTGCGTCGCCCGATATTCCAGGATGTGAAGGTACGCGAAGCACTCGGACTCGCTTTCGACTTCGAGTGGAGCAACCGCACGCTCTTCAACATGGCTTACACGCGTACGGACAGCTATTTTTCGAACAGTGAATTAGGCGCCAAGGGCTCTCCCTCTGCCGCCGAACTGACACTGCTAGAGCCTTTCCGGGCACAGCTACCGGCCAGCGTTTTTGCGGCCGTACAGCCGCCCCCCAAAACCGATGGTAGCGGCAACGCCCGCGCGCAGTTGTTAAAAGCCCAGCAGTTACTGGCCAGCGCCGGATGGACCATCAAAAACGGCAAACTGGTAAATGCCCAGAATCAGCCTATGGCTTTTGAAATACTCTTGGCACAGCCGGAGTTCGAACGCATCGTCCAGCCTTTCCGCCAAAATCTGGCACGGCTCGGCATCGACATGCGCATCCGCATTGTGGATGTCTCTCAATATGTGGAACGCATGCGCCGTTTTGATTACGACATGACGGTGGTCAGCTTCGCGCAGTCGCAGTCACCCGGTAATGAGCAGCGCGACTTCTGGAGTTCGCAAGCCGCCGACACGGCAGGCAGCCGCAACAGTCTCGGCATCAAGAATCCAGCCGTCGACAAACTGGTGGATCACATCATTGCGGCGCCTTCGCGAGAGGCACTGGTCACCGCCACCCGCGCGCTGGACCGCGTTTTGCTGGCCAACCACTATGTCATCCCGCACTTTCATGTGAATGCTTATCGTCTGGCGTATTGGGATTTTCTGGAACGCCCAGCGACTTCGCCACGCTATTCGCTGGGCTTTGACACCTGGTGGGTCAATCCGCAAAAACTCCAGCGCATCCGGGCCGCCCAAGGCAATCGCCGCCAGTAAGGCTGAATGCATTTCATGACTGCCTATCTGGTTCGCCGCCTCCTGCTGATCGTGCCGACGCTGCTCGGTATCCTGATCATCAACTTTGCCATTATCCAGGCGGCGCCCGGGGGGCCGGTCGAGCGCACACTGGCTCGCCTGCAAGGACTGGATGGCTCGGCCGCCTCACGCATGGGGAGTGGAGGCGGCGACATGATCAACACGACATCCGGCAGCACCTCAGGCAGCAGCGGCTATCGCGGCGCCCAGGGCTTGCCGCCTGAACTGGTGGCCGACATCGAACGGCAGTATGGCTTTGATAAGCCCGCATCAGAACGTTTTGTCATCATGCTGCAGAATTATCTGCGCTTTGATTTTGGCTCCAGCTTCTTCCGCGATACGACCGTCATCAACCTGATCAAAGAAAAAATGCCCGTGTCCATTTCCATCGGACTCTGGAGCACGCTGCTCATCTACCTGATTTCCATACCGCTGGGCATTCGCAAAGCCTTGCACAGCGGCACCCAATTTGACCTGTGGACCAGCTCGGTCATCATTATCGGCTATGCCATCCCTGGCTTTCTTTTTGCCATTCTGCTCATCATCCTGTTTGCGGGCGGAAGCTATTGGCAGTGGTTCCCGATGCAAGGGCTGACCTCCGAAAACTTCGATACCCTGAGTTTTGGCGGCAAGCTGCTCGACTACGCCTGGCATATCGCCCTGCCGACGCTCTGCCTCACCATCGGCGGCTTTGCCACCCTGACCATTCTCACCAAAAATTCTTTTCTCGATGAAATCGGCAAGCAGTACGTGATGACGGCGCGCGCCAAAGGACTGAGCGAGCGCCAGGTGCTCTATGGCCACGTTTTCCGCAATGCCATGCTGATCATCATTGCCGGCCTGCCCGCGACCCTGCTTGGCGTCTTTTTCAGTGGTGCCCTGCTGATCGAGGTGATCTTCAATCTCGACGGACTGGGGCTGCTCAGCTTCGAGGCCGTGCTCAATCGTGATTATCCGGTCATGTTCGGCACCCTCTGGATATTCACACTGACAGGCCTGCTGCTGAAAATCCTCAGCGATGTTGTCTACACCCTGGTCGATCCTCGCATCGACTTTGCCAGCCGGAGCTGACCCGAATGGCCCTCACGCCGCTCAACCTCCGCCGCTGGCAGAACTTCAAGGCGCATAAACGCGGCTATTGGTCGCTATGGATTTTTCTCGCCCTCTTTGGCATCAGCCTTTTGGCCGAGCTGCTGGCCAACGATCAGCCCTTGCTCGTGCAGTTCCGTGGTGAGCTTTATGTACCGGTACTGAAAAACTATCCGGAAACCGAATTCGGCGGCAGCTTCGACTCGGCCACCAATTATCGCGACCCCTATGTCGCCGAGCTGATCAACAATGATGGCTGGATGCTGTGGCCGCCGGTCCGCTTCAGCTACCAGACCATCAACTATGACCTCCCCGTGCCAGCCCCTGCCCCACCATCGACCGAAAACTGGCTGGGAACGGACGACCAAGGCCGCGATGTACTGGCCCGCATCATTTACGGCTTTCGCGTTTCCGTTCTTTTTGCACTGTGTCTGACGGTGGGCAGCTCACTTCTCGGCATTTTTGCCGGCGCCCTGCAAGGGTATTACGGTGGCTGGACCGACATGGCCGGTCAGCGCTTTATCGAAGTGTGGTCGGGACTTCCTGTGCTGTTCATGCTGATCATCCTCTCCAGCCTCGTCGAGCCGAATTTCTGGTGGCTGCTGGGGCTCATGCTGCTGTTCAGCTGGACGGAGCTGACCGGACTGGTTCGTGCCGAATTCCTGCGCGCCCGCAACCTGGAGTATGTACGTGCGGCTCGTGCCTTGGGCATGAGTGATGCGCGCATCATGTTCCGCCACATGTTGCCCAATGCGATGGTGTCTACCCTCACCTTTCTGCCCTTCATTTTTACCGGCGCGATCGGCGTGCTGACTTCACTGGATTTTCTCGGTTTCGGCCTGCCACCGGGCTCGGCCTCACTGGGTGAGCTTGTGGCACAAGGCAAAAACAACATGACCTCTCCTTGGCTGGGCATTTCAGCGTTTGTCACGCTCTCGGTGTTGCTGACACTGCTGGTATTCATCGGCGAAGCTGCCCGTGATGCCTTTGACCCCCGCAAGCAGGTCTGACATGACGACGCCCGTGCTTGAAATTACTGATCTTTCCATCCGCTTCGGGCAAGGGGCGAGCGCAGCCATACCAGTGCGTCAGGCGACATTACAGATTGCCGCCGGTGAAATGCTCGCACTGGTGGGCGAGTCCGGCTCCGGAAAATCACTCACGGCACATGCAGTGATGCGCTTACTGCCGACACATGCCAGCGTTTCCGGCCGCATTGTCTTCAAGGGGGAAGACATTACCGACGCAAGTGAAACACGCCTTAGGCAGTTGCGTGGGCACCGGGTCGGCATGATTTTCCAGGAGCCGATGACGTCGCTGAATCCGCTGCACACGGTGGAAAAGCAAATTGGCGAAGTCTTGTCACTGCATCAGGGGCTGGATCGCACGGCCGCCAGGGCACGTATTCTGGAGTTGCTGGCACAGGTCGGGATTGCCGAGCCTGAAAAGCGCCTGCGCAGCTATCCGCACGAACTCTCCGGTGGGCAGCGCCAGCGCGTGATGATTGCCATGGCCTTGGCCAACAATCCTGAACTGCTGATTGCTGATGAGCCCACCACCGCACTTGATGTGACCTTACAAGAGCAAATCCTGGCCTTGTTGCGCGACTTGCAACAGCGCCTCGGCCTTGCCGTGCTGCTGATTTCTCACGACCTGGCACTGGTGCGCCGATTCGCACAGCGGGTTTGCGTGATGCAGGCCGGCTGCATCGTCGAAGCCGCCGATACCAAAACGCTGTTTGCCGCCCCACAGCACGACTACACCAGATTGCTGCTCGGCGCCGAGCCCGAGGGCCACGCAGTGCCGCTACATCCCGATGCGCCTGTCCTGCTTAGCACCCAGCAACTGCGCGTCTGGTTTCCGCTACGCCAAGGGCTGCTGGCTCGCGCACATGACCATATCCGCGCAGTTGATGACATCAGCTTTGAGCTGCGGGAGACGGAAACGCTGGGCCTTGTTGGCGAATCCGGGTCGGGCAAGACAACCCTCGCACTGGCCATCTTGCGACTGCTGCCCGCCACCGGGAGAGTCGTGTTCATGGGCCATGACCTGCTGCCATTGTCACAAAATGAATTACGCCCCTTGCGCCGCCACTTGCAAATCGTGTTTCAGGACCCCTACGGCAGCCTGAGCCCGCGCATGAGCGTGGCCGATATCGTTGGGGAAGGCCTGGAAGTGCAAGGTGTCCCGCCAGCGGCACGTGAAACGGCCGTCATACAGGCCTTACGCGAAGTACAACTGGACCCCGATGTGCGTCACCGCTACCCCCACGAATTCTCTGGCGGTCAGCGCCAGCGTATCGCCATTGCCCGCGCGCTCGTGTTGAAGCCCAAGCTGGTTGTGCTCGATGAGCCGACGTCGGCACTCGATCGCACAGTGCAAAAACAGATTATTGAACTGCTACGGCAGTTGCAGGGAGAGCATGGCTTTGCCTGCCTGTTCATCAGTCATGACCTGAAAGTGGTACGCGCACTGGCGCACCGTGTCATGGTGCTGCGCAATGGCCAGATGCTGGAGTGTCGGCCGACGGAAGAGCTGTTCCAGAACCCCGGGCATGACTACACAAAGGCCTTGCTGGCCGCTGCCTTGGCCAGTGATGTCCCGGCAGCGATTCCGGTCTGACACAAACCGTTGCAAAACCCGAGGAGTGGCCATCGCTACTGTCACGGGCACTTTCTATACTGGCGACCTTTTGGTCACCTTGCACAAAGAGGGATAACACAATGGGATTCATGAGTGGCAAGCGCGTACTGATCGTTGGCGTCGCGAGCAAGTTGTCGATTGCCTTCGGCATTGCCCAGGCCATGCACCGCGAAGGTGCTGAACTGGCGTTCACTTACCAGAACGAAAAGCTCAAGTCCCGTGTTGAGGACTTTGCACAAAGCTTCGGCTCCACCCTCACCTTCCCCTGCGATGTCGCCAGCGACACTGAAATCACGCAGTTGTTCGCCGACCTCGGCCAACACTGGGATGGTCTTGATGTGATTGTGCATTCGGTGGGCTATGCCCCGGGACATGAACTGGATGGCAACTATGTCGACGTGACCACACGTGAAGGCTTCCGCATCGCTCACGACATCAGCTCGTTCAGCTTCGGCGCACTTGCCCAAGCCGGGAAAAAAATGCTCGAAGGCCGTAATGGCTCTCTGCTCACACTGACCTATCTCGGCGCCGAGCGTGTTGTGCCCAACTACAACGTGATGGGCCTTGCCAAAGCCTCGCTGGAAGCCAATGTGCGTTACTTGTCGGCCAGCCTTGGCCCTATCGGCATTCGCGTGAACGGTATCTCGGCCGGCCCGATCCGCACGCTGGCCGCAAGCGGCATCAAAGACTTCCGCAAAATGCTGTCGTACAACGAGGCCGCTACGCCTTTGCGCCGCAACGTCACGATTGAGGAGGTCGGCAATGCGGCCGCTTTCCTCTGTTCCGACCTTGCCTCCGGCATCAGTGGCGAAATCCTGTATGTGGATGGCGGCTTCAACACCGTCGCCATGCCTGCGTTAGACCAGATCTGATACTCGCCACACTGACGCCATAAAAAAACCGCCGTAAGGCGGTTTTTTTATGGCGTCGACTATCAGTCTTTAGCCACGTCACTCAGATAAATCTTGACCTTGCCTTCTTCCCGGAGAAACCGGACATAGTCTTGAAACTCTTGCTCGCTGCGCTTTTCTGCCAGCATGGCCCGCATCTGTTGCAAAGTCGCCATCGCGTTGGCATCACCCTCCACCACCTTGCTGACAGCCACCATCCCATAGCCTGTTTCTAGTTCAACCGTATCGGCGGAGAGCTTGCCCTCTGCCGGGCGCGTCAAACGGAAAGCCGTGCTCAGCAAATCCGGCACCGGCATCTGAGTGCGACGATCCGCACCGGGGATATCAATCCACTTGATGTCGAGCTTTGCAGCCGCCTCTGCCAGTGTGGCGCCACCCGCAATTGCCTTGATGACAGCATCGGCATCTACCTTGGCAAGTGCCCGAGCCCTTTCAACCAGTAAGCGGTTGCGAGCGGCCACTGACACCTCTGCCAGCGGCCTGACCACGGAGGGCTTGTGCTCGCGGGCGCGCAGCCAGACCATGCTGCCGTCATCCATGCGGATGCCTTGGGAGTTCTTGCCGTCACGAGCGATATCATCCGAAAAAGCGGTTTCGATGATTTTGCGATCAGCCGCAAGGCCAGAGGCGGCACCACTGCGAGTCATCGCTGGCAGACTCTCGATCGTGCGCTTGAAGTTGCGTGCCGGTTCTGCCAGATCAGCCGACTCGTATGTCGCAGCATCGAGCTTTTCAATTTCTTCGGCAAACAGCTCATCCGCCTTGATGGCACGAATTTCTTGCTCCAGCGTATTTTTCAATGCCGCAAAAGCAGGAGCCTCAGACTTTTCGATACGGTTGAGTTTGATCAGGTGGTAGCCGTACTCCGTTTTAACCGGAGCGGACAGCTCCCCCGGCTTCAGACTGAACAGGCTCTTCTCGAACTCAGCCACAAACTGCCCACGGCTGGCCAAGCCAAGCTTGCCAGCATTTCCGACCGAGCCCGGGTCCTGAGAAAACTCACCCGCCAGCTTGCCAAAGTCTTCACCCGCCCGCGCACGCTTTTCGATATCCTTGATTTTCTTCAGGACATCGGCATCGGCATTCTTGTCATCAACGGTCAACAAAATATGCTGGGCTTCGCGTTGTTCATCCGCCGCAATCTCACTCAGCTTTTCGCGATACCGCTCTTGCAAATCATCTTCGGTGATCTCTACACGGGCCAGAAAGTCTTCGCGACGCAAGGTGATGTAATCAATCGCAACCGTTTCACTACTGGTGTAGAGGCTGGGATTGGCATTGTAATGAGTCTTGATGTCGTCATCGCTGATGCTCACCTTGTCGAGATACCGAGCAGCAGGCACCACAGCAAAATGGATGTCACGACGCTGAGACTCCAGAGCGGACAGTCGCCCCAACTCGGCTGACGTCACAAAACCACTCTGCCCCAGGCCATTGATCAACATGGCATATGCCAGCTCATTACGCAGCTCGACATGGTAAGTGGCAGGATTCAGGCCATTCTGGCGCAGCACCGCCTCGTATTGAGCCTGACTGAAGGCGCCATTCTCCTGGAACTGCGGAACTTCACGAATCCGCCGATAGGCCTCTTGCTCGGAAATGCGATAGCCAAGGCGATGTCCCTCCTGCTTGACCAACTCACGATTGATAAGGCTGTCCAGCACCTGCTTGCGTAGCGCCGGCATATCAATGTCAGGCGCTGCCGTGCCGCGTTGCGCCGCTTCCGCGAGCAATTGTTGGCGTTGGCGCTCGACAAGCTCGTCCATACGAGCCTGATAAATTTCTTCGCCATTCACCTTGGCGACCACCACTCTGCCACTGTTCCCGAAGTAAGACTCCAGGCCCACAAACGCAAATGGCACGATCAGGATGACCAGCAAAACCTTGCCGAGCCAACCCTTGATCATGTTACGAAAGGCGTCCATCTCTGTTCCTCAATCACAAAATCACGCATTTACATCTGTCACAAAAAAAAGCGCGCCGTTGAGGGCGCGCTTTTCTGATGCATCACGACTCCAGGCACTTCAGGGTGCCGCATGCATCCGGTCAATCAGTTGACCGCATCCTTCAGACCCTTGCCAGCCTTGAAGCCGGGCACGCGGGAGGCAGCAATCTTGATTTCCTTGCCGGTCTGCGGATTACGGCCTGTGCGCTCGGCGCGATCCTTCACGAGGAAGGTGCCGAAGCCCACCAGAGTAACCTGATCGCCAGCCTTGAGGGCTTTGGAGATCGCCTCAACGGTAGCATCCAGCGCGCGACCAGCATCTGCCTTGGTGATATCGGCGCTAGCGGCGATGGCATCAATGAGTTCGGATTTATTCACGTCAATCCCCTTGTTATCGGATCCATTTATCGTAGAGAAAAATCGTTAAGGCGCGGCGGGCAAAGGGCGTGCCGCAAAACGAAGCGCCCTTTATAACAACGCCCCCCGGGAGGGTCAAGCAGCGATGTCGGGCAACACCGCTGGTTTCATGAGGGAGTTTTGTGACACAGCCCACAAGCAAAAACTGTCAATGCTTGCTCAACCGGTCAATGCTTGCTCAACCGGTCATCCGTTTCTTCGTCGTCTTTCTTGACGACAAGATCGGCCGCTGCCGTCTCCGGCAAAGGCTCCGGCAACCGTGTCAGCGCAATCGCCAATACCTCATCAATCCACTTCACCGCACGGATGTTGAGGTCCTGTTTGATATTGTCCGGTATCTCCTTGAGATCACGTACGTTTTCATCAGGAATGATGACCGTCTTGATGCCGCCACGATGCGCCGCCAGCAGCTTTTCTTTCAGCCCGCCAATCGGCAACACCTGGCCACGCAGCGTGATTTCACCGGTCATGGCAACATCGGCCCGCACAGGAATACCGGTCAATACCGACACAATGGCGGTGCACATCCCTATCCCGGCGCTGGGGCCGTCTTTCGGGGTAGCCCCCTCCGGAATATGGATATGAATATCGTGGCTTTCGTGGAAGTCGACTGGAATCCCTAGCAGGCGTGAACGCGAGCGCACAACCGTAAGGGCCGCTGTAATCGACTCCTGCATCACATCGCCCAGCGAGCCGGTTTTGCTGTGACGCCCCTTGCCTGGTACTGCCACGGCCTCGATGGTCAGCAATTCGCCGCCCACCTGCGTCCAGGCCAGCCCTGTCACCTGGCCAACCTGATCCTTTTCCTCTGCTTTGCCGTAGTTGAACTTGCGCACACCGGAGTAGCTCTCGAGCAGATCCGGCACTACCTCGACAATGCCCTTGGCCTCGCCCAGTACCGCTTCTTTGACAACCTTGCGGCAAATCTTGGCAATTTCACGCTCAAGGCTGCGCACACCGGCTTCGCGGGTGTAGTAGCGAACCAGATCGCGCACGGCATCATCACTGATCGTGACTTCACCGACTTTGAGACCGGCACCCTGCAGCTGCTTAGGGATCAGGTACTGACGGGCAATATTAACCTTCTCGTCCTCGGTATAGCCAGGCAGGCGAATCACTTCCATGCGGTCCAGCAAGGGCGCCGGAATG
>JAUXNL010000227.1 GCA_030684415.1 Moraxellaceae bacterium
CGTCTTTCCAGCGAAGCGAAAGGAGCGCCTGTTGCTGCGCAGGATGGAAAGCTCTCCCGACATTTTACGGCGCTGGATTTGGAACGGCTCGGCTGCCATGCGGACAAACAGCGCGCAGAACTGAGCCGGATGGATGTCCCGTTTCTAGGTGTTCTCGAGGCGTACAGGCTGATAAGCAAAAAGGGCTGTAACGTGAAATTGATCAGCATGCTGTCCTTGGCGTCGGAGTATGTGGCAGCGGATTGGGCGGGGATGAGGGCATCCAATCAGATTACGGTAGAGGAAAATGGCTATACCTACGAAATATACGAGGGCGAGCTGGGCGACTACAGTGAGGTCACCCTTTTTGAGAAAAATGGTGAAATGGTCGGGTTCAGCTACATCGTGCTCGGAGGAGGATTTCTTCGGCATGTGAAAATATTTTCGAATGAAATAGAACCGGATGAACTTTTCGAGGAAATTCTTGCCAGCAAGATAACGTCACACCCAGCGGTTCAGGCAGGCATGTAAGTCTTCGTAGCGGATGGGTTTGGCGAGGAAGTCACTCATGCCAGCGGCGCGGCATTCGTTGCGGTCGGCATCGCTGCTGTTGGCGGTGAGTGCAATGATCGGCAGTTCTGAAAACCCCTGCGAGCGCAAGGCGCGTGTGGCGGTAATGCCATCCATTTCCGGCATCTGCACATCCATCAGAATCACGTTGTAAGGGAGCTGGCTGGTCATCACCAGTGCTTCAAGCCCGTTGCCGGCCATGTCGACATGGCAGCCCATTTTTTCGAGCATACGCGCCGCGACTTTCTGGTTCACCGCATTGTCTTCCACCAGCAGCACACGGATACCCGGCCGCAGGGCCGGCAGCGCTTTGCCACGCAAGTGATGGCTGGACAGTGTGTGGCGTGTGATCAGGCCTTCGTGCTCGCCGGCGGTGATGATGTTGAACGCACTCACCAGCCAGGCGAGGCGTGCCGGTTTGGGCAGGTAGGCGCTGATGCCATGCTCACGACAAAACGCGTGATCGTTGCTGTCGGGCCGGGAAGACAGCAGCAACAGGCGGGCATCGCCGAGGGCCGGTTCGGCACGCAGGGCGGTGATGAGCGTTTCGGCATTGCCATCGGGTAATTCCGCGTCGAGCAGCACAAAACGCGGGGCTTGGCGTTGCACAGCGAGCACGGCCTCCGCCACGCTGCCGGCGCCATAAACGGCAACGCCGGCGCGTGCGAGCCCTTTGATCAGCAGTTCGCGGTTGGTGGCGCTGTCATCGACGACCAGTACCGGTGCGCCACGCAGCGGCGGCAGCAACGGTGGCAGTACCTGGCGTCCGGCGTCGGGGTCCAGGGTCAGCCAGAATGTGGCGCGGAAGGTGGAGCCTCGGCCCGGTGAGCTGGCCATGCTGACTTTGCCGCCCATGCGCTCGACCAGCGCCTTGCAGATAGCAAGGCCCAGCCCGGTGCCGCCAAAGCGGCGCGCATGAGTGGTGTCGACCTGGGAAAATTTTTCGAACAGCAGTGCCTGCTTTTCGGGATCGATGCCGATGCCGGTGTCGGCCACCGACATTTCATACAGCACCGCGCCACGCCCGCGCTCGCGTGCTCGCAAGGTCACCGTAATGCCGCCTACCTGTGTGAACTTGAGCGCGTTGCTCAGATAGTTGAGCAAAATCTGGCGGAAACGACCGGGGTCGCCAATCACGTTGAAGGGAGTGGAGGGATCAATCTCGATGGTGAGGGCGAGATTCTTGTCGCGAATCTGCGGCAGCAACAGCTCACAGGTTTCATCCACGGCTACCTGCAAATCAAAAGGCACTTCTTCAAATGAAAGCTTGCCGACTTCGATTTTCGAGAAATCGAGGATGTCGTTGATGATGGCCAACAGTGAGTGGCCGGATTGCTGGATAGTGTTCAGGTAGTCCAGTTGTTCGGCATTGAGCTCGCTGTGTGCCAGTAGCTGCGCCATGCCGAGAACGCCATTCATGGGTGTGCGGAT
>JAUXNL010000228.1 GCA_030684415.1 Moraxellaceae bacterium
ACCCCGCTGCCTGCGAAATCGAAAAGCAGAAGACAGCCGATGCGATTTCGCCGCCTGTTGATACGGGCGCTGATACGGGTGCTGATACTGCGCAGGTGGTGACGCTGCGCCCCAGCGCGGCCATGAAAAACCGCCTGCCGCCGCGCGAGAAAAGCGTCATTCGCCTGCCGTCGTTCGAGCGCGTGTCCACTGACCCGGTGCGCTATGCCCATGCCAATCGCGTCCTGCATCTGGAAACCAATCCCGGCAATGCCCGCGCGCTGGTGCAGCGGCATGGCGACCGCGATGTCTGGCTGAATCCGCCACCGATTCCGCTGTCCACCGAAGAGATGGATTTTGTTTTCGATCTGCCCTACGCACGGGTGCCGCATCCGGCGTATGGCGGTGCGCGCATTCCTGCGTACGAAATGATCCGCTTTTCCGTGAACATCATGCGTGGCTGTTTCGGCGGCTGCACCTTCTGCTCCATTACCGAGCATGAAGGCCGCATCATCCAGAATCGCTCGCACGAATCGATTCTGGGCGAAATTGAAAAAATGAAGGAGACGCCGGGATTTACGGGCGTCGTCTCCGATCTCGGTGGCCCGACGGCCAATATGTATCGCCTGGCCTGCAAGTCGCCGCAAATCGAAGCCGCTTGCCGCAAGCCATCCTGTGTTTATCCGGGTATTTGCGACAACCTCAATACCGATCATTCCTCACTCATCGAGCTTTACCGCAAGGCGCGCAAATTGCCGGGCGTGAAAAGAATCCTGATCGGTTCCGGCCTGCGCTACGACCTTGCCGTGCGTTCCCCGGAATACGTGAAGGAGTTGGTGACGCATCATGTGGGGGGCTATCTCAAGATTGCACCCGAGCATACCGAGGGCGGCCCGCTGTCGAAAATGATGAAGCCGGGCATTGGCGCTTATGATGAATTCAAAGCCATGTTCGAGCAGTTTTCGAAAGAAGCCGGCAAAGAGCAGTACCTGATTCCGTACTTCATCGCCGCGCATCCGGGCACCTCCGACAGCGACATGATGAATCTGGCGCTGTGGCTCAAGCGCAACGGTTTCCGCGCCGATCAAGTGCAGACGTTTTATCCCTCGCCCATGGCGACCGCCACGGCGATGTATCACTCCGGGCTCAATCCGTTGAAACGGATATCGCGCACCTTCGACCCCAAGACTGGCGTGGGCGAGAAAGTCGATATCGTGAAAGGCGACAAGCGTCGGCGTCTGCACAAAGCTTTTTTGCGCTACCACGACCCGAACAACTGGCCGCTGTTGCGTGAAGCACTGAAAGAAATGGGGCGTGCCGACCTGATCGGTAACGGCAAGCATCAGCTCATTCCGAAAAACCAGCCTGCCGGAACTGGCGAGGGCGCGTACAAGGCGCCGCGCAAGAAAAACTCCAGTGCCGGTGAGGGTGTGTCGCTGAAAGTGAAGCCACAGAAAGGCCGTGTGCTGACGCAGCATACCGGGCTGCCGCCACGTGATGACGGCAGTCGCCGTGCGCCGGTGCCTCGTGCGCCCAAGCCGCGCTAATCCTCCGCTGAATATTCCGGCAGGATTTTTCAATAAATCTTCAAGGATTGCCCATGACGCCGCATGTAGTGCTCGACTTCTGGTTCAGGGAAATTCCCGAGTCCGCCTGGTGGGAAAAGAACCCTGATTTTGATGCCGATCTGGCTCGGCGTTTCGGCGATTGGCATGTGGCTGCCGCTGCAGGTGAGTTGTGGTCATGGCGCGATACGGCGGTTGGCCGGCTTGCGGAAATCCTGTTGCTGGACCAGATTCCACGCAATATTTTCCGCGATACGCCACGTGCCTTTGCCACTGACAGTCTGGCACTGGTGCTCGCACAAGAGGCCGTGAGGGCGGGGGCAGACCGCGAATTGCCGGTGGCCCAGCGTGCATTTTTCTATCTTCCCTACATGCACAGCGAATCATTGGCTGTGCATGCCGAGGCGCTGCGCCTCTATGCGGCGCCAGGGCTTGAGAGCAATCTGGATTTCGAGCGGCGCCACCTTGCCATCATCGAGCGCTTTGGCCGCTACCCGCATCGCAATGCCATTCTGGGTCGCGCCTCCACCGCTGACGAGATGCGATTTCTCACAGAGCCCGGGTCGTCGTTCTGAGTCGCTGGGGTGCGATATTTCCCCCTTTCTCATTTCCTCTGGCGCATTGCTGAAGAAGTGTATGGGCGGACTTATCCCAGCATCATTCCGCTATGGTTTCACCGCCGTGAAGAAGTCGTGCGCGCAGTTCGGGTGATGGCAGCATGCACTGCGCATGTGCGCCGAATATTTTTCGCAGTGGCCACAACGCACTGTAAACCGGGTTGCCGATCCAGTCGGGGATCAGTACATGCATGAGTCTTGCTAATCCTGCCCAGCGACCGCCTATCAGGTAGCCCAGTTGTATGGCTGCCTCGAAGCGTGTGTAGGCCTTGCCGTTGCGAATGATGACGAAGGTGCGAAAGTCAGCAGTAGGGAGTCCATGATGCTGAGACAGGCGTTGGCCAGCGTCCGACTGCAGCGCTGCAAAGCGTAACAGCGGCGCCTGCTCGCGGTTCAGTGCAAAGTGCACCGCGCCGTTGCAGAACACGCATTTTCCGTCGAACAGCATCACTGGATATTCGCTCATGACCGGCCTCCTTTCAGCATCAGATCGGGCCTGCCGACAATGGTTTGCAAGGCGGCCGGCAATGCGAGCAGTGATGGTTTGATGATGTCGCCAATCACGCCCTCGATCAGCGGTAAGCCTTTTTGCGCCAGCCAGCGCGGCAGGCCGGGCACGCGTTCGGGATACGGCAGCAACTCGGCATGGATGTCGATACGCATGCTGTTGTGCCCCGCTTCCACCAGCGCGAAGGTGCCGTAGCAGTCGAACCATTCACGGTAGTCATCGTGAAAGAACTCGAACTCGACAATGCGCCGCTGTGCACACCAACGTGTTGTTGACCGGATGTGATCCATGTTGTCGCGCAGGAACGGACGCAGCAAAGAGGGTACGACGGTTTTCTGGACGAGCCATTTGTAATCCACTTGTGCGGTATGCGCAGACGGTTTTTCGAAGCGTGTGATGTCGATGCGCTGAATGCCGGGCAGCCAGGGAGGCAGCTCGTCCATGCGCAATAGAAAGGCGCTGTAGACATCGTCTATCGGGAAGGGAATCCCGGCCGTGTGCTGGATCAGCATGCGGTTTCTCCATGGGTATTCGCATGACTGCACGTATGGGTGTTCGCCGCACGTGTCGTGGTCATGACTGCGTGCGGCGAGTACGCCCACTCAGTTGGTTTTTATGCGACTGCTGCTGGATGGCGTGCTGATGCGGTCAAGACACCAGGGTGTCAGTGCGCGATTCACCAGGCCGCCCGGCTTCAACACGGTGAACCACAACACCGCCAGCGCCAGTGGCAGGCCGACGACATAGCTCGCAATATGCGCACTGGTAGTGGCAGGAATTGTTCCCAGGCCGCGTGCCACATGCTCGCCAACACCCAGTACGGCGCCAACATAATTCACGACGACGGCACTGAAGATTGCAGCGCCAAGGCTGACAACGAACACCGCCACGAGATAGGCGGCCAGCAAGACTGTACCGTCGCGCCAGAACGCCAGTTTCCGACCCTGCTCGGCCACCGCATCGCGATGCCAGATGAACATCAGGGCCGCAAACGGCGGCAGCAGATAAAGGCCATCAAGGTAAAGCGTCATCGCGACACTGCTGGTCATGAATTTCCAGGCGGCAAGCGCTGTGCCCATGATGGTGGCGCCGGTGCCGGCGCCCGGTGTCCATGCGGGAGCGCCCGACAACATGTCGCGGTCGTAGAAGAAACGGTCGTAGCCCAAGCCATCCCAGCCATACACCAGAATGAAAAACATGCCGAAGTAGCCGAGCATCCAGTTGAGGTTGGCAAGGTAATACTGTTTGTTCTGGATCAGCTTGCAGCCGACCCAGAAGCCCAGAATGCCTTGGGTGACATTGGTGATGCCGAAGGCGAGCACCAGAAATTCGTTCATGCTGGAAAAATTTTCGGCCGCTTGCATGGTTTCCCATGAGGGATGTCGAAGCAGCAACAGCATGCCGGTCGGCGACCAGATCAGGGCCAGGAACAGGACTGTCCAGACCATGTAACGGCTTTCCAGCGGTTTCTTCATTGTGGCGAGTTTGGGGCCTGCTGCCAGCGCAAGGCTGGCACCGAATCCGTATGCCCAGAACACATCAACCTGAACCATGATGACCTCGTGTGAATGAATCTTGTGTTAACCGCGGGCTAAAAACGCCCATCCCGGGCTTTTTCAGCCCGCGACTCCGGCGCATGTCCAGAATCGCTCCACGCTGAATCAATGACATAGGGGTGGTTGATTCGCGACCCGGCCATCCCTGCCGGGGAAGGCGCTTGCGGAAAAGCATTTCTCGGCAAGCGGCTAAGCATGATGTCGGTCCATGCACATCGACTGTGATGCCCGCAGGGGTCAGCACGCTTGTGATGTCAGGCCAGTCAGGTTTAGGCTCCTGGGCATGAAAGATCCCCTCCAGACCATTGACCGCACGGCGCCTGCCGTACCTGTCGAGTTCGCTCGGCTGGTGTTGCTGATGGCGGCCGAACATGGCGTTTCACGCGAAGAAATGCTCGCCGGCCTGTGCATTCCTGACGAGCTGATTGATCAGGAAGAGGCGGATTTGTCCATCGATCAGCATGAAAGCCTGTTGCGACGTGCAATTGATCTGGGCGGTGGTCGTGGTGAGTTGGCGTATGAGCTGGCATTCCGGGTGAGTCTCACCACACATGCACTGGTTGGTTACGCCCTGCTCAGTCAGATGACCATCGGTGATGCCATCCGCTTCGGTGTTGAGTTCAGTCAGGTGGCGGTGCCGGTCTACCGGGGCGAACTCCATATTGAAGACGGATTTGCCATCATCGACATTTCCATGGATGTGCATGTAGAAGATCGTCTGTATCGCTATGCCTATGATTTGGCGTTAGTCAGCGTCTGGGGCGGTTTGCGCAGTCTGATGGGTGGCGTGTGGCCTGATGTGGAGCTCTGGTTCAATTATCCTGAGCCAGATTATTACGCAGAGTATCGTGACCGTTTGCCCGCCTGCCGTTTCGGCATGGGCGCCAACCAGATATGTTTCCCGGCGGAACAGCTCGCCAAGCGTATCAATACCGGCGATCCGGTCATGGCAAAACTGATGATCGAGCGAGCGAGCCGTGAGCGTGAAGCGCGCGCAGGTCAAGGCAGTAAAGACATCATTACGCTGGTCACCGAAAAGTTGTTGCGCACGGCTGATGGTTATCCCGACCAAGAGGCGGTGGCCGCGCAATTGTTCATGTCCACACGGACACTCAAGCGCAAATTGCAGCAGTCCGGCAGTGGGTTCCAGGTGTTGTTGGATGCGACGCGCCAGCGTGATGCAATACGGTTGCTGAATGACTCCAGTCAGAGTATCGAAGACATCGCCACCTGGATCGGTTTTGCCGAGCCCGCCAACTTTACCCAGGCATTCCGGCGCTGGACCGGCATGACGCCAAGCGAATGGCGGGCGCGGGCTCGTCAGGCGGGCAGTGTGGTCCAGTAGTGGTTGATGCACGAAGGAGTCTCTGAACAAGTACGCCTCGATTGTTGCTGAGCGCAATCCTGACTTTTTCAGAAACGCGGCGTGGTGCTCTTGGCTATTCTGCGATGCTGCTGGGAGCCGATGCTCGGTAACCGGTCATCGAAAGTCAGTCATCGAAAGCCGGCGCAGGGCGAAGGGGTTTTGTCGTCAACAAAGAGGGCGACTTCTGTCTTCAGTGGAGAGTCTCATGGTCTTGCAAAAAGCCCTGTTGGGCGGTGGTTGTTTCTGGTGTCTGGATGCCGTGTTTCGTGAAGTGAACGGCGTGACATCTGTGGTGTCGGGTTATGCAGGTGGTGCACGCCCGAACCCGACATATGAGCAGATTTGCACAGGGGCGACCGGGCATGCCGAGGTGGTGGAGTTGACCTTTGATGGCGACCTCATCAGCTTTCGCGAGTTGCTCGGCATCTTCTTCGCCATCCACGATCCGACGACGCTCAATCGCCAAGGCAACGATATCGGGACGCAGTACCGCTCCGTCATTTTCTATGGCGATGCCGAGCAGGAGGAAATTGCCCGTGAAGTGGTGGCGGCGCTTGAGTCCGGGCGCATTTTTGCCGCGCCTGTGGTCACGGAAATATCGCCGGCACCGGTTTTTTGGCCGGCGGAAGCCTATCACCAGAATTACTTCGCCCTTCATCCTGCGCAGGGTTATTGCCAGATCGTGATTGCGCCAAAGTTGGCGAAATTCCGCCAGAAATTCCTGCGCTGACCGGCGATTAGCCGCTTGCTGAAAAAGCCCGGGGATGGGCGTTTTTCAGCAAGCGGTCAAGGGTCGTTACGCTAAAGCCTTGCCACACATTGTTCTCGTGCAGCTTGCTGAGGCAAGGCTTCAGCAAGCTGCGCTTTGATTGTGCGGCTGGGCTTCATTTAGCGTGCCGCGGCTTGCTCTTGCAGTTCCTGCACCAGTTTGAGGAAGGTGTCGCGGAAAGATTCCGCAGCAATGCGGTCGAACTGTGCATGACGATAGCGGAAAGTGATGGTCAGCTCGCCACGCAAAGTGACGGCGCCAACGGCGACACCCATGGGCATGTGTGTCGGTGGTGAAAAGCGCACCGCCGTAATGCGCCCGGCTTTGCCAGCCGGGTCAGGCAGGTCGGACACCCGGCCGAGATTGTTCAGCACGGCGGTATCCACCACAAAATTTCCCGTCAGTGGCATCAGGTTGGTGAGCGCCTTGCGCAGGGCGCCAGGCAGCACCTGCACCATGTCCAGCAAGTCCACCAGCAAGCCGGCGGATTCGTCGGTCTTGAATTTTTGCGTCTGTTCGGTGATGGCGGCCAGCGCGCTGTCGTAGTTGCGGCGGTCGCTGTTGCGCGTGGCAATGTTGACCCAAAGCGAGAAATTGCCCACGCCTTCCTGACGCCATTCGATGGGCCGGAAATTCATCGCATTCATCAGCGTGATGCGGCCGGCACTGTCCTTGCGGCTTTCGTTCCAGCGCTCGATGGTCAGGTGCAGCAGGGTGGCGAGCACATCGTTGATGGTGGCACGGCCCTGGCGCAACTTGCCCAGATTTTCGGTTTCCGCTTTGGTGAAGGTGTGCGAGACAAAAGCAACGCCGGCCTTGTTCTCGCCAAAATGATTGGTGATGCGTGTGGGCAGTTGTACCGAGTCCACCAGATAGTCGAGCAGCTTGCTGGCGCGCTTGATGCGTTCAGCGAGGTTTTTGGCGCCGAACTCGCGGCTGAGATGCCGCGCACGAATCACTTCCATGTTCTCCGGCTGCGGGTCGGGCACGCCGGCATAGTGGCGCATTACCGACATCAGAAAGCGCCACGCGCCGGCCGAGTCAGACACGGCATGGCTCATTTTCAGGAACAACCAGTCGCCACCGGGATGCCGTGCAATCTGCATTCGGAAGGGTGGCGCACTTTCCAGCATCAAACGGCGTGAATAAAAGCTGTCACGCGCCGCTTCGATGGCAGCGTCATCCGGGCAGTCGATGGCGAGCACGGGGTCTTCATCCGGGCGTTCGACCTGCTCCCACTGGTAATGCTGGCGGCCGCCCGTCAGAGGGATCAGCCGGACGCGGGCGAGGGGATGGGTTTTCATGGCCGCATACGCGGCGGCTTCCAGCTTTTGCTCGTCGAGACGGCCACTGACGCGGATGTCCAGTTGCAGGCCGAAGGGCTCGTCGGCGCTTTCCAGATGGTGGAACAGCTCGTCGGTAACGGAAAAAGCAAAGCGCGTTGTCATTGTTGTCAGGCCCGGCGCGATCAAGGATGCCCGGACTCTAGCGCAGCGCAGGCCAAGACTGAATGACCTTACGCACCCGTTCACCTGTCAGGAAGTGCCGTCGCTCTCCCGCAGTTGGCGATAGCGCGACGGTGCGCTGCCATGCGTGCGTTTGAAAGCCTGACTGAAAGCGGTTTCCGAGGCATAGCCAACCATCTCCGCAATGCGGCAGACGGGCTGGCGGGTATGGCGCAATTGCCAGGCGGCGAGACGCATGCGGTGTTCGGCCAGATAGCTCAAGGGCGGCTGGCTGAGCATCTGGGTGAAGCGCTCGGCAAAGGCTGACCGGGAGAGGCAGGCGAGGGCCGCCAGCTCAGGCACGCTCCACGGGTGCTCCGGGCGCTGGTGCATGGCCGACAGCACGGCCGAGAGCGCCGGGTCACGCAGGGCGCGCAGCCAGTTGCTCACGCCTTCGGGCAGGCTGTCGAGATGGGTGCGTACGCACTCGATGAACAGGATGCCGGCGAGCCGGTTGACGATGGCCTGGCGTCCCGGACGGCCAATTCCTTCTTCGGCCAGGAACTCAAGGCCGATACGCAGCCAGGCGGGTGGTTTTTCCGAAATGCCACGGATCAGCAGTACCGAGGGCAGTGCAGACAGCAGCGGCCGGGCAAGGTCGGCGTCAAAACGGAAGCGGGCAGAGAGCAGCGTGGCCGTGACGGCATCGCCCGCGCCCAGCCGGATGGGTTCGTGACTGTGACCTAGAATGAGGGCAGCAAGGTCGGGCCATTCACCGCCCGGTGGG
Source organism: Moraxellaceae bacterium (assembly GCA_030684415.1). GTDB lineage: Bacteria > Pseudomonadota > Gammaproteobacteria > Pseudomonadales > Moraxellaceae > UBA2031. Next base: position 8,593 of record JAUXNL010000228.1, read on the forward strand.
GCCGCCACATCGCGCATGTCGTGGTCGCGGCCGCTGCTGAGCACGGCCATGTCGCCGGCCTCAAGGCGCACAGGAGCCTCACCGGGCACATGCAACTCGGCCTGTCCGGCCAGCACCAGATGGAAGCTGGAGAGGCCGCCGGCCTCGAAGCGGAAGGCCCAGGGGCCGGCCGCTTCGACGTAGCGGAACTCGCCGCCGGAGAGGTGGATGTCGTCGAGAAGCTGGCTGAGGGTGTCGTCCATTGGTCGGATGCCGGATTCACAAGTGGAGTTGTCGGTGTTTCGCGCCGGTTTGCAGGCGTTCCGCTCATGGCAACGAGTGTGACATTACTCAATGATAAGGTCACGCGCCGCGTCGTTCTCGCGGCACAGAAGTCTGAGGCACAGGAGTCTGATATGACCACAACAACAATCCCGGCGACCACCCCGTGGGTCGACCCCAAGCGTCTCCTCTGGCTGTTCAGTCCGTTCATTCCCGTTCTGGGCGTGATGATCGTGGGCCTCTACGCCTGGACAGGCTGGGCGCCGCTGACTTGGGGCGGCCCTTTTCTGGTGTATTTCCTGATTCCGCTGCTCGACCGCCTGATCGGTACCGACGAGACCAATCCGCCCGAGTCAGCCGTGGCGCATCTGGAGGCCGACCGCTATTACCGCTATGTGGTGTACGCCTACATTCCCTCGCAATTCATTACCACCATCGGTGGTGCTTGGCTGGTGGCCCAAGGCGGCCTCAGTGGTTGGGAATATGCTGGGCTGGTGTTGAGCGTGGGTGCGGTGAATGGCCTGGCCATCAATACCGGGCATGAACTCAGCCACAAGCGTGACACGCTTGGCCGCTGGATGGCCAAGCTGACGCTGGCGCCGACCGCCTACGGTCACTTTTATACGGAGCATGTGCGTGGCCATCACAAGAACGTGGCCACGCCGGAAGATCCCGCCAGTTCGAAGATGGGCGAGACCTTCTGGGCTTTCCTGCCGCGTACCATGATCGGCAGTCTGCTCTCCGCCGTCGCTATTGAAAAAGAGCGGCTGGGACGCATGGGCAAATCGCAGTGGAGCTGGGCCAACGACAACTTTCAGGCCTGGGCCCTGACCGTACTGTTCTTCGGTGTGCTGACACTCTGGCTGGGCTGGGTCGTGCTGCCCTTCCTGCTGCTGCAGGCGTTTTATGCCGCCTCATTACTGGAAGTGATCAACTACATCGAGCATTACGGCCTGCTGCGTCAGAAAGGCCCGGATGGCCGTTTCGTGCGCTGCTCACCTGAGCACTCGTGGAACAGCAACCACATCGTGACCAATCTCGTGCTGTACCAGTTGCAGCGGCATTCGGACCATCACGCACACCCGACGCGCAGCTTCCAGGCCTTACGCCATTTCGAAGACAGCCCGCAATTGCCATCCGGCTACGCATCCATGCTGATCCCGGCCTATATCCCTTGGCTGTGGTTCCGGCAAATGGATCCGCGCGTGTCGGCGCATTACAAGGGCGACCTCGGGCTGGCGAATATCCTGCCGGGCAAGCGCGAAAAATTGCTCGCCTCGCAGCATCACCGTGTGGCGGCCGCTAACCCGGCCCATGATGCGCCTGTGTCAGCGAACACGGCTGTTCCTGCTCGGGCCGTGGGCCATGCCCATTTTCGCTGCCCCGATTGCGGCTATGTCTATAAGGAAGAATCAGGTTGCCCGCACGAAGGGTTTCCGGCAGGCACCCGCTGGGAGAAAATTCCTGACAACTGGCCCTGCCCGGATTGTGCTGTGCGTGAAAAAGTGGACTTCGTGCCGGCGGTTTGAGTCGGGGAGTCGCGCATAAAAAAACCGCCAGAGAGGGCGGTTTTTTTATGCGCGATGGAGCGCTTACTTGCGCTTCATCGAGTCGAAGAACTCATCGTTCGTTTTGGTTTCCCGCATCTTGTCGAGCAGGAACTCGATAGCCGCGATTTCGTCCATCGGGTGCAGGATCTTGCGCAGGATCCACACCTTCTTGAGATCGTCTTCGCTCATCAGGCGCTCTTCGCGACGTGTGCCGGACTTCTTGATGTTGAAGGCCGGGAACACGCGCTTTTCAGCGATCTTGCGGTCGAGGTTGATTTCCTGGTTGCCGGTGCCCTTGAACTCTTCAAAGATCACTTCATCCATCTTCGAGCCGGTTTCGATCAGCGCGGTGGCGATGATGGTGAGTGAGCCACCTTCTTCGATATTGCGCGCGGCACCAAAGAAGCGCTTCGGGCGCTCCAGCGCATGTGCGTCCACGCCGCCCGTCAGCACCTTGCCGGAACTTGGGATCACGGTGTTGTAGGCGCGCGCCAGCCGAGTGATGGAGTCGAGCAGGATGACCACGTCTTTCTTGTGCTCGACCAGTCGTTTGGCTTTCTCGATGACCATTTCCGCGACTTGCACATGGCGGGCGGGTGGCTCGTCGAAGGTGGAGGCCACCACTTCGCCACGCACGGTGCGCTGCATTTCCGTCACTTCTTCCGGGCGCTCGTCAATCAGCAGCACGATAAGAAAAACTTCCGGATTATTGCGTGTGATCGAGTGCGCGATGTTCTGCAACAGCATGGTCTTGCCGGCCTTGGGCGGCGCCACCAGCAGCGAGCGCTGGCCTTTGCCGATGGGGGCGATCAGGTCGATCACACGGGCGGCGAGGTCTTCAGTGGAGCCGTTGCCCAGCTCCATCACCAGGCGCTGCGTCGGGAACAGCGGCGTCAGGTTTTCAAACAGGATCTTGTTCTTGGCGTTTTCCGGGGCGTCAAAGTTGATGTGGTTGACCTTGAGCAGCGCGAAATAACGCTCGCCTTCCTTGGGCGGCCGGATGGTGCCGGCGATGGTGTCGCCCGTGCGCAGGTTGAAACGACGGATCTGCGAGGGGCTGACATAGATGTCGTCCGGGCCGGCGAGGAAGGAGCCTTCCGAAGAGCGCAGGAAGCCGAAGCCATCGGAGAGGATTTCCAGAACGCCGTCACCAAAGATTTCTTCGCCGTTGCGCGCATGCGTCTTGAGGATGGCGAAGATCACGTCCTGTTTGCGATTGCGGGCCATGTTGTCGAGGCCCATTTCTTCGGCAATCTTGACGAGTTCGGCAATCGGTTTTTTCTTGAGTTCAGTCAGATTCATGAATACGGATCAGAAATTGATGCGGGGGAGGGAGCAACGCGACGGCGCCTGCGGCCTTCGTGGCCATGAGTTCTGGTTGCAGCGCTTGGAGAAAGTGGAACAGTCGGGGGATGAAGCGAGAGGTTCGGAGCAGACTGTTCTTCCGGGTGAACCGGACGGCGTGCGTTGGAACGCGCGGGCTGAATGCAGCCCGCGTAGGAGTGATTATATATTGGAATCCAGAAAAGCCGTCAACTGCGACTTGGACAGGGCGCCAACCTTGGTGGCCTCGACACTGCCGCCCTTGAACAGCGACAGGGTGGGGATGCCACGCACACCGAACTTCTGGGCTGTGCCCGGGTTGTCGTCCACATTCACCTTCACGATGGTGAGGCGGCCCTGATATTCGCTGGCCAGCTCGTCCAGGATGGGGGCGACCATTTTGCAGGGGCCGCACCACGGCGCCCAGTAATCCACCAGGACCGGTCCTTCGGCACTCAGCACATCGGTTTCGAAGCTGGCATCCGTGGCGTTCACGATCAGTTCATTGGCCATTCGTTGTCTCCACACGGGGTCGATAAGGCCGCCATCATAGCAGAGCAGGCGGCAATTACGCTGCTGAACGGGTGATGGAGGCGATGATTCGCGAATACAAGGGCAATTGCACGGCCGATGTCATGTCCCGGTGGGTCTGGCAGAGGTAATATCGGCACCTTTCCAGCCCTCCGGAGTACAGGGAATGTCACCACCTGCTCGCTTGCGCGAAGGCGGCCTGATGGCCGCGGTCGATCTCGGGTCCAACAGCTTTCACTTGGCGGTGGCGCGTTTCGATCATGGTGAGGTCAAGCTGATACAGGGGCTGTCTGAGAAGGTGCAGTTGGGGGCTGGCTTTGATGAAAGCGGTCGCCTCACGGATGAGGCACAGGCCCGTGCTCTGGCCTGCCTTTCACGCTTCGCTCGCCATCTGGAAGGGGTCGATACCTCTTTTTTGCGCATCGTCGGCACCAATGCCTTGCGCGTGGCCAAAAATGCCCCGGCCTTTCTCAAGCGTGCCGAAAAAATCCTGCAGCGCCCCATCGAAGTGATTGCCGGGCGTGAAGAGGCGCGACTGATTTATCTGGGCGTGTCTCATACGCTCGCCGGAAGCGGGCGCCGGTTGGTGGTCGATATTGGTGGCGGTTCCACAGAGTTCATCATCGGCGACAACTTCGAGCCGCTGGCGACGGAATCCTTGCATATGGGTTGCGTGAGTTTCACCTCGCGCTTTTTTCCGGAGGGTGTGATTACGGCCCGGCATTTCGAGCGCGCCATTACGGCGGCCCGGCAGGAGCTGGCCAGTATCGAGACGCAGTACCGTGATCTGGGCTGGGATGCCGTCGTGGGGTCGTCGGGTACGATCAAAGCAGTTTGTCAGGTCATGCAGCAGCTCGGGTTGGCCTCTGATACGGGGCGCATCACCGCGCAAGGGCTACAGGAATTACGCCGGCAGATACTCAAGCTCGGACATGTCAGCGATATTGTCTTGCCGGGGCTGAAGGAAGATCGCAAACCCATCCTGCCGGCTGGGCTTGCGATTGTGTGCGCGGTTTTTGACGCGTTGGGCATTCAGGAAATGGAGTACTCCGACGGCGCCCTGCGTGAGGGTGTGCTGTACGACATGCTCGGGCGTCTGCGTCATGAGGATGTCCGCGACCGCAGTGTGCAGGCCATGATGGCGCGCTATCACGTGGACGCCGCGCAAGCGACGCGCGTGGCGCAAACGGCCTCGGGATTGCTGGTCCAGGTCGAGGGGCAGTTGGCTCTTAACGAAGATGACCGCGATCTGCTGCTGCGCGCCGCACGCCTGCATGAGGTCGGTCTGGCGGTTTCACATTCCGGCTTTCACAAGCATGGCGCTTACCTGCTGCGTTACTCCGATATGGCCGGATTTTCGCGGCCCGTGCAGGAGCGTTTATCGCTGCTGGTGGGTTCGCATCGGCGCAAGTTGAAGCCGGAGCAGTACAACGCGATTGTCGAGGCGGGGGGGCTGACCTTGCTGCATCTTTGCGCGTTGCTGCGCCTCTCTGTGTTGCTGCATCACAGTCGCAGTCGCGACGCACTGCCTCCCATCACCCTGCAAGTCGACGGGCTGGATTATGTGCTCTCGTTCCCGGCGGGCTGGCTGCAGGGGCAGCCGTTGATGGCGGAAGATCTTTCGCTGGAGTCTGCGGTATTCGCCGCGCTTGGCCTTAGTTTGTGCTGGCGCTGACGGTCAGGCTTCCCGGCAGCACTGTATCGGAGGCATGTGCGCCGCGGTTGTTGGCGAAAAGTGGCGCAGCGGTCAGAAGCCTACCGGTGATCCTTCGCGTATCTCGGTCGGGAAGCCGTCAATTTGCTGCGGAATCTGTTTGAGAATGGCTGGTTCCATTTCCTCAACGTAAACCAGCAGGCAGGGCTTGTTGTTGCAGTCGGCAACGCTGACGGAAATCACGCCGCGAGTATCGGCAAGTTTGCTGTCCAGGCTAGCGCGCGCATTGTCGAGTGCATCACTTTCATTTGCCTGGGCCGTCAGGCTAAAGGGAATCGAGAACAAAAAAACGAGCAAAAAGCGCATGGCATGGGCCTCCTCCGTCGGTGTTCTGGAGTTTTAGCTGTCCGCGCCCTGCTCCGCCAGTCCGGTCGTCGTAAGGCCGGACTGGCGTGATGGTTGTCTCAGTGCTGGGCCAGCTTTTCCAGCAAGAGGTGTTGTGCCAGCTTTTCCTTGCCGCGCTCGCCGGTAAGTTGGCGGTAGTGGCCGTCGGGCTGCAGTATCCAGCTTTGCCGGTTATCCGAGAGATAAACGCTGAGCGAGTCATGCTTCAGTCGTTTCGCCAGCACCGGGTCGGTGACCGGGAAACAGGTTTCCACACGGAAAAACATGTTGCGATCCATCCAGTCGGCGCTGGAGCAGTACACCACGTTCTCCCCGCCATTCTCGAACCAGAACGCACGCGTATGCTCCAGAAAGCGGCCAATGACCGAGCGGACCGTGATGTTGTCGGAGACGCCCGGGATGCCGGGGCGCAGGCAGCAAATGCCGCGCACGATGAGGTCGACTTTTACACCGGCCTGACTGGCGCGATACAGCGCCTGTATCAGCTGCTTCTCGGTAAGTGAATTCATGCGCGCGATGATGTGCGCGGGCTTGCCGGCCAGTTTATTGGCTATTTCGAATTCGATGTGTTCGATCAGTCGCGCATGCAGGGTGAACGGTGCATGAAGCAGCTTTTTCAGTTTGGCGAGCTTGCCCATTCCGGTGAGTTGCTGGAAAAGCTTGTGCACATCTTCGCAGAGCGCTTCGTCAGCGGTGAGCAGTGAGATGTCCGTGTAAATGCGTGCCGTCACCGCATGGTAGTTGCCGGTGCCAAGATGCACATAGCGCTTGAGCTTGCGACCTTCGCGGCGGACAACCAGCAGCATTTTCGCGTGCGTCTTGTAGCCCACAATGCCGTAAACAACGATAGCGCCGGCTTCTTGCAGTTTGGCGGCAACTTCGATGTTGGATTCTTCGTCGAAGCGGGCACGCAGTTCGATAACGGCCGTGACTTCCTTGCCGTTGCGGGCAGCGTCTGCCAGCAGGTTCACGATTTCCGAATTCTTGCCGGTACGGTAAAGCGTTTGCTTGATGGCAAGCACGTTCGGGTCGCGTGCCGCCTGGCGCAAAAATTCAATGACCGGCGTAAAGGACTCGAAGGGATGATTGAGGAGAACATCGCCCTCGCTGATGGCTTCGAAATAATTCTCGGCATGGGCGAGCCGCGCCGGCACGGATGGAATCAGTGGTGAGTAGCGCAGGCGTGGGCGGTTGATGTCGGTAATGAGCCGCACCAGATTCACCGGCCCATTCACGCGATAAAGGAATTCTTCGCTAAGGCCGAAACGCTTCAGCAGATAATCCACCAGGTGCTGAGGGCAGTTGTCGGCCACCTCAAGGCGCACGGCGTCGCCATAACGACGCGAATACAGTTCATCTTTCAACGCAACGGCCAAATCGTCCACATCGACTTCGTCAATTGCAAGGTCCGCATTGCGGGTGACGCGGAACTGGTAGCAGCCCTGCACAGTCATGCCCGGGAACAGTTCGTGTGCATGCTCGTGAATGATGGACGACAGAAAAACGTAATCATCCCCGGCACTGAGGTCGCCGGGCACCTGGATCATGCGCGGCAGCGACCGCGGTGCCGGCACGATAGCCAGATGCAGCGAACGACCGAAAGCGTCTTTGCCTTCAAGTGCCACAATGAAGTTCAGGCTTTTGTTGACCACACGCGGAAAAGGATGCGCAGGATCCAGGCCAATGGGTGTCAGCACCGGGTAGACCTGTTCGCGAAAGTATTTCTTGATCCAGGCGGCCTGCTTCTCGCTCCACTCGTCACGTTTGAGGAAGCGGATGTTTTCGGCGGCCATCGCCGGCAACAGGACTTCGTTGAGGATGCGGTACTGCTTGTCGACGGCTTCGTGGCAAACATTGGCGATGCGGGTCAGGACTTCGCCGGGGAGCATGCCGTCGGGGCCGGGGTTGGAGCGCCCCAGTGACAATTGGTGTTTGAGGCCTGCTACGCGAATTTCAAAGAACTCATCGAGATTGCTGGAGAAAATGCGCAGGAATGACAAGCGCTCCAGCAGGGGGTGCACTTCATCCAGTGCCTGATCGAGCACGCGTAGATTGAACGCGAGAATGCTCATTTCCCGATTGAGGTAATACTCGGGGTTGTTGAGGTCAGAAACGACCTCCACTGCCTTTGGGGTGGCGACGTGAGCCGGACTGGCAGCGGGTGGTGTTTGTTGCACGGTCATGATGATGTCCTGCGGGCCTCGCGCCGTGGTGGCGCGCAAAGGCGTATTGCATCGGTCTTGCGTGAAGCTTTTATTACCACGGCATGACAGGCTGGCCTGTCGCGTGTTTGCAGTGCTTCATTTTCGGCTGTTCAGCAGTTGCGCGGCTTCCTTGGCGAAATAAGTCAGGATGGCATCGGCGCCCGCGCGGCGAATGCAGAGCAGGGATTCGAGAATCACTGGCTCGCGTGCTAGCCATCCGTTCTGGATGGCGGCCATGTGCATGGCGTATTCGCCGCTGACCTGATAGACGAACGTCGGCGCTCTGAAGGTGTCTTTCACGGCGCGCACCACATCCAGATAAGGCATGCCGGGCTTCACCATCACCATGTCGGCGCCCTCGGCAAGGTCCAGTCCGACTTCATGCAAGGCTTCGTCGAGATTGGCCGGGTCCATCTGGTAGCTGAACTTGTTGCCGCCTTTGAGGTTGCCGGCCGACCCCACGGCATCACGGAAGGGGCCGTAGTAGCTGGAGGCATATTTGGCGGCGTAGGCCAGAATGCTGACATTTATATGGCCCGCCGCTTCCAGCGCATGGCGGATGGCGCCGATGCGGCCATCCATCATGTCGGATGGGGCGACAATGTCGGCGCCGGCCTCGGCATGCGACAAGGCCTGCTTGACCAGAACCTCGGTGGTGATGTCGTTCAGCACATAACCATCGGCATCGATAATGCCGTCCTGGCCATGAGTGGTGAACGGGTCCAGCGCGACATCGGTGATCACGCCGAGCTCAGGGGCTGCCGCCTTCAGGGCGCGCACGGCGCGCTGCGCCAATCCGTCCGGGTTGAAGGCCTCTTCGGCCAGCAGGGACTTGGCCTCTGGGGGCGTCACCGGAAATAGGGCGATGGCCGGGATGCCCAGCGCCACAAGCTCGGCGGCCTCCTGCACCAGCAGGTCTATCGACAGACGCTCGACGCCGGGCATCGACGCAACAGGCTCGCGGCGATTGCTGCCCTCCAGCACAAACACCGGATAAATCAGGTTGTCGGCAGAGAGGGTGGTTTCCCGCACCAGCCGGCGCGAAAAATCGTTCTTGCGAAGGCGGCGCAGGCGCGTGGCGGGAAAGGGCGCGCGGGCGAAGGCAAACTCGGGCATTTCAGGCTCCAGGTAGCATCCGGCAAGACTAACGCAATCAGCCAGAGGCCGCATGTGTGCGCGGCTTGCTGCACGTCATCGTCACGTTCCCGGACTCTGCTAGTCTCGGCATCCGATCTTCTTTCCCGACGCTTTCAGGAGCCCTTCATGAAAAATGTGGCGATCATTCTCTCTGGTGCCGGCTATCTCGATGGCAGCGAAATTTATGAGGCGACGCTGACCTTCCTGAATCTGGATCGTCAGCATGCCCGCTATCAGTGTTTTGCCCCGGATGTGCCCCAGCATCATGTGCTCAATCACCTGAATGGCGAGGCGATGGCAGAGTCCCGGTCGGTCCTGGTGGAGGCCGCACGACTGACGCGTGGCGACATCAAGCCCTTGTCGGCGGCGCATCCGGACGATTTCGATGCCCTCATCATTCCAGGGGGCTACGGCGCTGCGAAGAATCTTTGTGATTTTGCCAGCAAGGGGGCGGCCATGTCGGTGAATCAGGAGGTGCTGGTGTTTGCCCGCGCCATTCACCGGCAGGGCAAGCCGGTCGGGCTGATCTGCATTGCCCCGGTGCTGGCGCCTGCGATTGGCGGTGCCGGCACGCGGTGCACTATCGGAGACGATCCTGCGACAGCAGCGGCCATCGAGCATATGGGCGGCGTCCATGTGGCGTGTGCCGTCGATGACTGCGTCACCGATGCGGAGCGTCGCGTGGTCAGCACGCCAGCCTACATGCTCGCCGAACGGATCGGCGAGGCCGATGCCGGCATCCGCCGCCTGGTGGAAGAAGTACTGCGCATGGCCTGAGGCGGTCGAGCCAATGACCGAAGCGGTCAGCTTGCTGAGCACTTCGGTCATTGGCCCCTGCGGGTGGCAGTTGTTAGGCTGCGAGCCCGCCCGCTGCTGCCGGGCCCTTGTTGCGAGACCGCTCCATGAGCACGCCTGATACCGCGCCCGCCCGCCCGGAGCTCAGCCCCGAGGAAAAGGCACGTCTGCTGCTCGAACGCCTAAAGGCCGGCTTTGATAACACGCCGTTTGTACGCCTGATCGGTATGGAACTCACCGAGGCCGCCTTCGATGGCGTGAAAGCCCGCTTCGACATGAAGCCCGAACTCATCGGCAACCCCTTCAAGCAGATCTTGCATGGTGGCGTCATCGCCACTGCTCTCGACATGGTGGGTGGCATGATGGGCGTGGTCGGGGTTTACCAGCGCATGAAGGACGACAACGTTCCGCGTGATGAGCGCAACATGCGCCTCGCCAAACTCGGCACCATCGACATGCGTATCGACTATCTGGCGCCCGGGCGTGGCAAACATTTCGAAGCCTCGGCCACGTTGCTGCGCGTTGGCAAAAAAGTGTTTGTTACCCGGATGGAGTTGCGCAACGAAGAAAACGATCTGATTGCGGCGGGCACGGGCACGTACTTCTACTGATGGACTGCCGTTCGGGCTGCGGGGCGTGTTGTATCGCGCCATCCATTTCTTCCGCGATTCCGGGCATGCCTCTCGGAAAGCCGGCAGGGGTGCGCTGCGTGCAACTGGATGCCGCTGGCTTGTGCCGGATTTTCGGCTTGGCATCGCGGCCAGCCGTTTGCGTGAGCCTGCGACCATCGGCAGAAATGTGCGGTGCTTCAGCAGCGGAGGCCGTTCAGTTCATTACCTTGCTTGAGCAGGCGACACGACCCTGAGCGTGTGCTGTGCTTGTCGACGCATGAATGGAATTTTTCAGTCGACGATTCCGGCACGTATCCGGGGAGTCGCTCCATGCTGAATCAATCACGCAAGCGTGATTGATTCGCGGCCCTGCCATCCCCGGCCAGCAAGCGGTTAAAGGATCGCTCCTTCAGCAGCTTCGCTGGCCGCCAGCCACGCCTCTTCCGCTGACGCGAGTGCGACATCCAGCGCCTGCTTTTCAGCCAGTGCGCGCGCCAGCTCGGACTGACGACTGCTGTCGTAAAGGCTGTTGTCGGCTAGCGTTGCTTCCAGTGCGGCTTGCTGGGTTTGCAGTGTCGCGAGATGCTTCTCGGCTTTTTCCAGATTTTTCCGTAGCAGCTTTTTGTCGTCATTGGACAGGGCGCCACTTTTCGGGGCAGGTGTCGCTGGCGCCGCCGGCTTTTTAGCAGCGGCTGTTTTGGGTTCGGGTTTGGGTTGCTGAGCCAGACGCCATTGGCGAAGCCAGTCAGCGTAGTCGTCGAGATCGCCATTGAAGGGCTGAGCCTGACCGTCCGCCACCAGCAGGAAGTCATCACAGCAGGCTTTCAGCAAATGGCGTTCGTGTGACACCACCACCAGTGCGCCCTGATAGTCCTGCAATGCCAGTGTGAGCGCATGACGCATTTCAAGATCAAGGTGGTTGGTGGGTTCGTC
>JAUXNL010000248.1 GCA_030684415.1 Moraxellaceae bacterium
GGGGCGCAGAGGATCATCGTCGCCCGTGAACTCCCTCTTGTTGTCGTAGACGACGCTATGAAGCGTCCCGGGTTTTCCGGAGGCTCCTATCTGTGAGAAGGAGCTATAATGAGCAACGCAAGAAACAAGTTTTCACCTGAGGTCCGCGAACGCGCGGTTCGGATGGTTGGTGAACATCGCGCCGATTACGGTTCGGAATGGGCGGCAATGACCTCCATCGCTGGGAAGATCGGCTGTACGGCGGAGACGCTGCGCCGCTGGTGTCGTGAGGAGGTGAGCCGACGAACGGGGCCAGCGGCGCAAGCCGCCAGTGAACGGGAGCGCCTCAAGCTGCTGGAGCGCGAGGTGAAGGAACTTCGCCGTGCCAACGAGATTCTTCGCAAGGCATCGGCATATTTTGCGCAGGCGGAGCTCGACCGCCAAGGCAAATGGTGATGTCGTTTATCGACGACCATCACAAGAAACTGGGTATCGAGCCGATCTGCCGCGAACTGCGGGTCGCCCCATCGTCCTACCACGAGCACGCCGCGAGGCTTGCCGACCCTGACAAGCGCTCGGCGCGTGCCCGGCGCGATGACGGGATCAGGGAGCAGATCAAGCGGGTCCACGATGCCAGCTTCGGCCTCTACGGCACCCGCAAAGTCTGGCACCAGCTGCGCCGCGATGGGATCGACGTCGCCAAGTGCACCGTGGAGCGGCTGATGCGCGCGATGGGCTTGGCAGGGATAAGGCGCGGTAAAACCTGCGTTACCACTGTCAGTAATCCGAAGACACCGTGCCCGCTGGACAAGGTCAACCGTGCATTCAAGGTCGAGCGGCCCAATGCGCTGTGGGTAGTCGACTTCACCTATGTCCATACCTGGACCGGCTTCGTCTACGTCGCCTTCGTGATCGACGCCTTCGCCCGGCGGATCGTAGGCTGGAAGGTCAGCACCAGTGCCACGGCGGGCTTCGTTCTGGATGCCCTGGAGCAGGCAATCCATGCTCGCAAGCCAAGTGCCGACGATGGCCTGATCCATCATAGCGACAGGGGAGTTCAATATTTGGCCATGAGCTACACCCAGCGGCTGTCCGAAGCCGAGCTGGTGCCCTCGGTCGGCAGTGTCGGTGAC
>JAUXNL010000253.1 GCA_030684415.1 Moraxellaceae bacterium
GTGGGCGACAAAAAAGGCATTCGCCGCTATGGCCACGCCTATGTGCCGCTGGACGAGGCGATGTCGCGCGTGGTGGTCGACATCTCTGGCCGCCCGGGCCTTGAATTCCATGTGGATTACACGCGGGCGCGCATCGGCCAGTTCGACGTGGACCTGTTCTTCGAGTTCTTCCAGGGCTTTGTGAACCACGCGGGCGTGACGCTGCACATCGACAATCTGTGTGGGCGCAATGCGCATCACCAGATCGAAACCGTGTTCAAGGCATTTGCGCGTGCGCTGCGGGCGGCGGTCGAGCTCGACCCGCGCATGGCGGGCGTAACGCCGTCGACCAAAGGCTCGCTCTGATCCACCTCCCTTCACTCCGGCCCTCTCTCCGCTTGCGGGGAGAGGGGGATTCGACAGCATGACTTCAGTTGCAGTTCTCGATTACGGCATGGGCAACCTGCACTCGGTGGCGAAAGCCCTTGAGCATGTGGGCGCGACCCGTGTTGACGTTACCGACGACCCGGCCCGCGTGCGCGCGGCCGATCGTGTGGTGTTGCCCGGCCAGGGGGCGATGCGCGATTGCATGGCGGAAATGCGCCGCCATGGCGTAGATGCCGAAGTGCGCGAGGCGCTGGCGGGCAAGCCGCTGCTGGGCATTTGTGTCGGCATGCAGGCGCTGCTCTCGCACTCCGAAGAAAACGGCGGCGTGGAGGGCCTTGGCATTTACCCGGGCGCGGTAAAGTTTTTTGGCAATGGCCGCATCGAAAACGGCGAAACGCTGAAAGTGCCGCACATGGGCTGGAACGAAGTCTGGCAGACGCAAGACCACCCGCTGTGGGCCGGCATTGCCGATGGCAGCCGTTTTTATTTTGTGCACAGCTATTACTGTGCGCCGGACGAGGCGGCGCTGAGCGCGGGCCGTGCGCACTTCGGTCTGGATTTTTGCTGTGCGCTGGCGAAAGACAATGTGTTTGCCGTGCAGTTCCATCCGGAGAAAAGTTCGACAGCGGGGCTTACGCTGCTGAAGAATTTTTTGAACTGGGCACCCTGATTCTTTTATGCCCCCAACCCTTGTGATGAGGGCTGGGGTGAGGGACGGCTTTTCTGCCTGCCGCAGCGCAAGCTTGAAGACTGTCCCTCACCCCGGCCCTCTCCCGAGGGGAGAGGGAGAAAATTCTGACAGAGACTATGACCATGCTGATCATTCCCGCCATCGACTTGAAAGACGGCAAATGCGTGCGCCTGAAGCAGGGCCGCATGGAAGACGACACCGTGTTTTCCGACGACCCTGTCGGCATGGCCACGCACTGGGTGGAGCAAGGCGCGCGCCGCCTGCACCTCGTCGATCTTAACGGCGCGTTTGCCGGCACACCCATCCATGGCGACATCGTCACCGCGATTGCAAAAAAATACCCGCAACTGCCCATCCAGATTGGTGGCGGCATCCGTTCGCTGGAGACCATCGAGGCGTATGTAAAAGCCGGTGTGTCCTTCGCCATCATCGGCACCAAGGCGGTGAAAGAGCCGCAGTTCGTGATCGACGCCTGCAAGGCGTTTCCGGGCAAGATCATTGTGGGCATCGACGCGAAAGACGGCTTGGTGGCCACCGATGGCTGGGCGGAAGTGTCGACCGTGCAGGCCGTGGATCTGGCGCGGCAATTCCGCGACGCAGGCGTCAGCGCCATCGTGTACACCGACATCGCCCGCGACGGCATGATGCAGGGTGTGAACGTGGAAGCCACCGCGGCGCTCGCGCGTGACGGCGGCATTCCCGTCATCGCTTCCGGTGGCGTGACCAATATCGACGACATCAAGCGCCTGAAACTGGTGGCCGCGAGCGGCATCATCGGCGCCATCACCGGCCGCGCCATTTACGAAGGCACGCTCAACGTCGCCGACGCCCAAACCCTCGCCGATGCCTGAGGCCATGAGCATTCGACGCATTCTGGTAGTCGCACTGGTGCTTGTTGCAAGCGCTAGAGCGCAGGCGGATGAGTTCGTCATCCGGCAAATTGATGGTGAATTGACGCCATACCAGATCAGTCAGGCTCTCGAAGTACGGAACAAGTGGTTTCGCCGTGCAAAAAATAACTGCGATAGCGCGCCCACCAGTCCTTGCGCGATAACCCTACGAGTGGCTGTGCCAAGCATGGGAGGGAAAGCGTCTTGCTCCGTGTTGGCTTCCACCATACAAGAAAAAAGACTGAGGGATCCCTACTGCGCCATTGCAGAAAGTGTCAGTTTTCCCGCTGGCGAAGGCCCCACGACGTTCTTCCTTGATGTGCCGCTATTTACGCCTCTCCCTCAAGGAGCGGCTGTGGGCGTGGGCAGCCAGCCTTTGCAACTCGCAGTCGAAAGCGTTGATGATGCATTGAGCCGTGCAAGTGGTAGGTGTAAGGACATCAAAACGGTGAGAGACGCCGAAGCAGCACGCAACTGCTTCTTTGTTTATGGTCAAGGCCTTGACTACCTTTTCCAGCAAGTTATTGGCTCAATGCTTGATCCTGAGTTCTCGCTTAGGTTGAGTTTGAAAATTGATGCCGAGGGCAACGTGGCTCATCTGACCTCACACGTCGTCAGCGGAGCGCCGCCAGACCCTTTCGTTTTAGCAGTCGAAGAATTTGTAAAAAGAATGAAATTCGGGAAGGCTCCTGCCGAAGTTGAGATTGAACACACTCTTAATTTTTTTCCTGGTTGATGACAATGCCAGACGCTGACAATGTGCGTGCCTGGGTGCGGCTGCCGTCGGGCAAGCGGCTCGACCTGCTGAACCCGACGCCCTTCGACTGGGACGACAAAGACCTGGCCATCGGCTTAGCGCGCACCTACCGCTGGGGCGGGCATTCGGCGTGGCCGTTGCCGCTCTCGGTGGCGCAGCATTCGCTGGCGGTGCTGGCGCTGCGCCGCGAGGCCGAGCCTACCGGGCTGGCGGCGCGTGCCGAGCTTCGCGAATTGCTGCACGATGCCGACGAAGGCTTGCTGGGCTTTGATCCGCTGTCGGTGCTTAAACCTTTTCTGGGCGAAGGTTTTCATGCGTTGGCCGCACGCCTACAGGATGTGGTGTTCCAGCGCTATAACCTCGTCTACTGGACGCCCGACGAGAAGGCTGAGCACAAGAAAGCCGACCGTCTGGCGGCGGCCACCGAGGCCGTGCATGTGGCGGGCTGGACGCGCGACGAAGTGAAGAATGTATTGAAGATTCCTTTTCGGCCGCTGGAGCGAGATCCGCTTATCGCGATTTACGGTGGCACGCCGTGGGAGCCATGGGCGCCCGATGTTGCCGCCGAGCGTTTCCTGAAAGAATTGCAGCGCATCCAGAAAAAGCTGTGACGCGCATTTCGCCGCTTGCTGAAAAATGCTTTTCAGCAAGCGGCGAACCGGCCAAGAATGGCCGGGCCGCGAATCAATCACGGTTGAGTGATGGATTCAGCGTGAAGCTGTCAGTGCCGGCTCCGGCCGGCCAGCAGTATCGCGGCTGAATCGGTAGCGATACCGCGTTGAGCCCCCTCTCCCCGCTTGCGGGGAGAGGGCTGGGGTGAGGGGCCGTGGCGGCCACCTCACCCTTTCACCCTGATCCTCTCTGCCAGAATGGCGAGAGGGAGAATTGCGAGCACCGACATGAGTCTGGCCAAACGCATCATTCCCTGCCTCGACGTGGACAAAGGCCGCGTGGTGAAGGGCGTGAAATTCCTGGACATCCGCGATGCGGGCGATCCGGTGGAAATCGCGCGCCGTTACGACGCGGCGGGCGCCGATGAAATCACCTTTCTCGACATCACCGCGAGCCATGAGGGCCGTGCCACCACCGTCAAAACGGTGGAGCGCATGGCTTCTGAAGTCTTTGTGCCGCTGACGGTGGGTGGTGGCATCCGCGAAATCGCGGACATTCGCACCATGCTCAATGCCGGCGCGGATAAAGTCAGCATCAACTCGGCCGCCATCAGCAACCCTGATTTTGTGAAGGCAGCGGCCGACAAGTTTGGCGCGCAGTGCATTGTGATTGCGATTGATGCCAAACAGGTGGCGCCGGGGCGCTGGGAAATCTTCACGCATGGCGGACGCAAACCCACCGGCATCAATGCCGTGGAGTGGGCCGTGCGCATGACGACCGATGGCGCCGGTGAAGTGCTGCTCACCAGCATGGACGCCGACGGCACCAAAGCCGGCTACGATCTCGGACTGGTGCGCGCCATCAGCGATGCTGTGTCGGTGCCGGTGATTGCATCGGGCGGTGTCGGTAATTTGCAGCATCTGGCCGATGGCATCCTGCAAGGCCATGCGGATGCGGTGCTCGCCGCCAGCATTTTCCACTTCGGCGAATACACCATTCCCGAAGCCAAACGCTTTCTGCAAGATCGCGGCATCGAAATGCGTCTGTGAGGTTGCTGCTGCTCTGCAAGCGTGCATAAAAAAACCGGGCCATGCCCGGTTTTTTTAGTGGCATGAAAATCAGCCCGATGTTTTCCCTGCCTTTTTCACCTTTGGCTTTTCTGCCGCCGACTTTTCTTCGGTCACCACTTCCGCCGGCGCCAACGGGCCGCGAGCCCAAGCCGCCGCACGCAGGATGTTGAGCGCTTCGCTCAACTGGTAATCCAGTTCTGCCAGAGACTTGGTGTCTTTCTTGGGTTCTTGGCTACTGCTGTCTTGCTTGCCCGCGTCTGACTTGGCTCCAGTGGCGGCTGCTTTTTCCGCGCCGCTCTTGGTGGCCTTTTTCTTGTCGGTCTCTTTCTCGCTGTCGAGATGCCCCTGCAAGCTGGATTCGCGCACCGATTGGCCGGCGTCCAGCACACTGACTTTCGCCGGGCTCACTTCAATGTCGGGCTTGATGCCTTCAGCCTGGATGGAGCGGCCACTTGGCGTGTAATAGCGCGCCGTGGTGAGCTTGATGCCTTTGTTCGCGCTAAGCGGTAGCACGGTTTGTACGGAGCCTTTGCCAAAGCTGGTGGTGCCGACAATCAATGCGCGGCGGTTGTCTTGCAGCGCGCCAGCCACAATTTCAGACGCCGAGGCCGAGCCGCCATTCACCAGCACGACCACTGGCAATCCGTTCAGCACATCGCCTGGTGTTGCGTCGAATTTTTGTTCGTTGCCTTCCAGACGGCCACGAGTAGACACGATCAGCCCGCTATCGAGCAGTGAATCACTGACCGAGATGGCACCATCGAGTACACCGCCGGGGTTGTTGCGCAAATCGAGCACGATGCCGCGCAAATTGCCCTTGGCCTCGGTGTGCAGTTTTTCCAGTTCACGCTTGAAGTCGCGGCCGGTGTGCGCCTGAAACTGACTGATACGCACCACGGCCCACGTGTCATCAAACAGACGGCTTTTGACGCTGGTGACTTCGATGCGGGAGCGCACAAGCGTGACATCGCGCGGCTCTTCGCCTTTGCGCAGCAGCGTCACCACGATCTTGGTGCCGGGCTTGCCGCGCATGAGGCCGATGGCCTCAGACAGGCTCATGCCCTGCACCACTTTGCCGTCGAGCTTGATGATGTAATCGCCTGCCAGAATGCCGGCGCGCGCTGCCGGGGTGTCGTCGATGGGGGACACCACGCGCACGATGCCGTCTTCCATGCCGACTTCAATGCCAAGGCCGCCGAACTCGCCACTGGTGGTGTTTTGCAGCTCTTCAAAGCCTTTGGCATCGAGATAGGCCGAGTGCGGATCGAGCGACGAGAGCATGCCGCGAATGGCGTTCTCGAACAGCGTGCGGTCGTCCACGGGCTCGACATATGACGCGCGAATCCGCTCGAACACATCCACAAACGTGCGCAAATCTTCCAGTGGCAGGCGCTCGGGTTTCTTTTCGGCCACCGCTTTTTGTGCGGCTGCCGACACGTCAGTGGCGGGCGCTGCGGCAGGCGCAGCAGGAACGGGGGCAGCCGCGGGGGCGGCAGGCTCGGCCGCCACTGCAGGCAGTGCTAAAGCAGACAGCGCCGGTGTCAGCAGGGAGAGGAGCAGCCAGGACGAGTGCAAGCGCATCGGTTCATCTCCGGAAAAAGGCAAGGCCGAGCATAGAGGGCCGGGCGGCGGCGTCATAGGGGGCGGACACGAGCCGGCCGCTCACTGGAAGCTGCACCAGCCGGCCGGATCGCTAGGGCGACCGCGATGCCGGATTTCGAAATACAGCCCGGCGGCCTCGCCCGCATCTGCGCCGCCCACATTGGCAATCGCTTCATTGGCCACAACAGCATCGCCCGATTTTTTCAGCAGGCGCTCGTTCTGCCCGTACAGCGACATCAGGCCACGGCCGTGATCGACAATGATGAGATAGCCATAGCCGCGCAAGTAATCGGCATAGGCCACTTTGCCCGGGCGAATGGCGCGGACCTGGCTGCCCGGGGCGGCCGCGATCACGATGCCATTCCAGCGTAGCCCGCCAGAACGTGCGCTGCCGAAGCGGGCGCGAATGCCGCCATCGGCCGGGAGCGGACAACGACCGCTGTAAGGCACGGCACGGAAATCCGGCTCGTTTTGCCAGGCGGGCGCTGGCGTCGTCGGTTTTGCTGGCGCGGCCGGCACCGGCTTGCCGGCGCCGGCCGCTTCTTGCGCGCGCTTTTCTTCGGCCAGCTTTTGCTGCTGCGCACGCTCGCGCGCGGCGCGCTCCGACGCTTCGCGCGCCGCTTTCTCCAAACGATCCATCAGCGCCTGGAGTGACTGTTGGTCGCGGCGTAGGCGATCCACCTTTTCTTCTTCGGATTCGATGCGCGCATTGAGTACACGGATGGCGTCGTTACGCGTTTTTTGCGCCACGGCCAGACGGGTCTGCTTGCCTTCAAGATCGCCACGCAGCAGCTTCAGGCGCACCAGTTCTTCCCGTTCTTCTTGCTCGATTTGATCAAGCCGGGCGAGCGTGGTGTTCAGCGCCTCGACGCGGCCAGCGCGTGCCCGCTGCAGATAGCCGTAATACTTCAGCATGCGCGCCAGTGTTTGCGGATCTTGCTGGTTGAGCAGCAGCTTGTAGTGATCTTGCCCGCTCTGGCGCTGCGCCAAACGCAAGTCCAAGCGGATCTGGGCAAGCTGCTGCTCTTTGTCGGCCTGCCGTTGCGAACGCTCGACGCGTAAGCCGGTCAGGCGCTGCTCGCGCGCCTGCACATCTGTTTGTACGTCTTGCACGCTGGCGCGCAGCTCGCCGATTTCGGCTTCCGCTTTTTGCAGCTCGGCTTCTTTTTGCGCACGTTGCTCCCGGGTGAGCTGGATGCGCTGCTCCGAGGCCTTGATCTGCTTTTGCACCCGCGCCAGGTCTTGCTGGGCCGAAGACACAGTGGCGGTTTTTTTGGCGGGCGCTGCCGGCTTATTTGCGACGGGTTTGTTGTTGGTACTGGTCGGCTTTTTCTCTGTCGGTTTCTTTTCCACGGCAAACGCCGGCACAGGGGGCAAGGCCACTCCCGCCAGCAGCACCAGCAGTGCCAGCCGCCTCAGTTTTGAGAGCGGCTTCAGCCGGGATGGTCGCGAAAAAGCCGGCATGGCGGGCGTCATGCGCTCAGGAGAAGTCAACCAGCACCCGTCCTTGCATTTCAGCCGGCACTGGCAAATCCATCAGCGTGAGTAGCGTGGGCGCGACGTCGGCGAGCACGCCGCCCGATTGCAGGGTCACGTTGCGTGGGCCCACATAAATGAAGGGCACCGGGTCGGTGGTGTGCGCGGTAAAGGCCTGCTGCGAGGCTTCATCGAACATCTGCTCGACATTGCCATGATCGGCCGTGACCAGCATTTCGCCGCCGACCTTGCGCACGGCGGCTTCAACGCGGCCGAGGCAGACATCGACCGCTTCTACCGCTTTGACGGCGGCATCGAATATACCGGTATGGCCTACCTGATCGCCGTTGGCGTAATTACAGATGATGGCGTCGTACTGGCCACTTTCGATGGCCTCTACCAAGCGGTCTGTCACTTCAAATGCCGACATTTCCGGCTTCAGATCGAAGGTGGCGACTTTGGGTGAGGGAATCAGGATGCGGTCTTCGCCGGCAAATGGCTCTTCGCGGCCGCCATTGAAAAAGAAAGTGACGTGCGCATATTTCTCGGTTTCGGCAATGCGCAACTGGGTCTTGCCGAGCTTGGCGAGATATTCACCGAATACATTGTCGAGCGATTGCGGGCCGTAGGCCACCGGCGCCGGAATGTCAGCCGCATATTCGGTGAGCTGCACATAGGCGGCGAGTGCAGGCACGGTGCCGCGCTCGAACTTGTCGAAATCTTTCACGACGAAAGCGCGCGTGATCTGACGCGCGCGGTCGGCGCGGAAATTCATGAAAATGACACTGTCGCCGTCTTGCACGAAAGCGGGCGCACCAATCGTGGTGGGCTTCACGAACTCATCGTTTTCATCGCGCGCATAAGCGGCGGCCAGGCCTTCTTGCGCGGTGGCGGCGCTGAATTCGCCGTTGCCATGGGCCAGCAATTCCCAGGCGCGTGCCACGCGCTCCCAGTTGTTGTCGCGGTCCATCGCGTAGTAGCGGCCACAAAGCGTGGCGATACGGCCTTTGTCTGCCATCGCTTTTTCCAGATTGGCGATATAGCCCTCGGCCGAGCGTGGTGCGGTGTCGCGGCCATCGAGAAAGGCGTGCACATAAACGGTTTTGGCGCCGCGTGCGGCGGCCATCTGCACCATGGCCTGGATGTGCTCTTCATGGCTATGCACGCCGCCATCGGACAGCAGGCCGAACACATGCAGCGCACGGCCATTATTGACGGCCAGGTCTACCGCCTTTACCAGCTCGGGGTTGTGCGCGAATTCGCCATCAGCAATGGCTTTGGAGATGCGCGTGAGGTCCTGATACACCACGCGGCCCGCGCCCAGATTGGTGTGGCCGACTTCCGAGTTGCCCATCTGGCCGTGCGGCAGGCCGACGTCCATTCCTGAGCCGGAAATCAGCGTGTGCGGGCACTCGGCCCAGAGGCGCTTGAAGTTGGGCGCATCGGCATGGGCGATGGCGTTGTAACGCGTTTCTTCGGAGTGGCCCCAGCCGTCGAGGATGATGAGGACACGGGGAATGCGGGCAAACGTCATGGAAATGCAGCCGTGAGAGCAGGATCAGGCCGCGATTGTAGCAATCCCGCCCCGCCCCGGCAGCCGCCCGCTGTTGTCCCTCTGTCAAAAGCCATGGATGGCTTGAGTGCCGAGAACGCAGGAGCAGTTCCCGGCCAAAGGTCCTGAGCAACCCCGTCGGAGCACTCACCCCAAAGCGAGACGGAGCACGAATCCGGGCGGTGGTTGATGCGGAGTCCGTCCCTCACCCCAGCCCTCTCCCGGAGGGAGAGGCGGGCAACAGCGCTACGTCGTACAAGTGCGGCTGTAGCCGCAAATGGAGGTGGAGGGCAGCAGCGGCGCTAAAGCATGCGCAAGCGAAGGAGCTGCACCTACGACGCAGCGCCCGCTAACCGGAGCAGAAGTAAATTGTGAGACGCCGGTTGCGCAGCAACCAAAGGCGCGAACACGCCCACGTTGCCTCGGCTACAGGAACAGCCGTCATGATGCGCGAGCCCTCCGCAGGAGTCGGCTTTCTTTGCTTACTTTCTTTGCCGAGCAAAGAAAGTGAGGCCCCGCCGGCAGGGCGCAATCGCCCG
>JAUXNL010000258.1 GCA_030684415.1 Moraxellaceae bacterium
GCTCACCCGCCCTGCAACCCGCGCTGGCCACCTATGCCAGGCATCTTGGCGCTGCCTTCCAGATTGTGGATGACGTGCTCGACTACACCAGTTCGGCTGAAGTGATGGGCAAGAACGTTGGTGATGACCTTGCCGAGGGCAAGCCTACGCTGCCACTTATTCAGGCAATGAAAGTGGCCTCGCCGCAGGAGGCCGGGCTGATTCGCGAGGCCATTCGTACCGGCGGCCTCGAGCATCTCGACACCATTATTACCATCGTGCAGCGCACCGGCGCGCTCGACTACACCATGGCTCGCGCCCAAGCCGAGTCGGCCGAGGCACTGGCCGCACTGGCCCCCCTCCCGCCCAGCCAATGGCGCGATGCGCTCGAAAATCTGACGCGGCTGGCGCTTGCCCGCAATAGCTGAAGACCTGGACGACAGTCCTGTGGCCTTAGGTGAAAGTGACAGACAAAGTCGCCGCCTGTGCGAGGGAAGCACCAGACCGCTACAGACAGCCATCGTCGACGATGCCCCGAACGGCTGACGCCAGATTTCACCGGGGCGGTGCTTTTCAGTCGCAACCCGCTTCTATACAATGCGCGCCTCGCTGCCGCAAAGGCCGGCGAGCCGGTATCGGGGTGTAGCTCAGCTTGGTGGAGCGCTACGTTCGGGACGTAGAGGCCGGAGGTTCAAATCCTCTCACCCCGACCACTCAACTCTCAGTCTCACAGCCTTAATCTCGCGCCATCCCTTTATATCGCTGCATTTCTTTACTGCTTCCCCAGTCGCACGTTTCATCTATTCGCGCTTATTCGCGTTCCCTGCTCGCCATTGCTCTGATCGACACCCTGTCAGGTTGTGCATCTTCCACTGGCTCTGGCACTCTGCACGGCCCTGTCGCATTTCCTTACGCAGCCACAACGTTTCCGACTTGGCGACCGGCAAGCGCAGCCGGGATACTCGACAGCAAAACAAGGAGCGCCTTTTCTCCATGGAAACACTGCTTGCCCGTATTGCGGCGGAAACCCACAGCACCCCCGGCGACCTGATCGCCCTGGTCAACGAACTGCGTCCTCCACAAGCCAGCCAGACGGAGCTCGCTCGCCGCAACCTTTTGGCGCTTTGTTATCTGCTTGAGCAAAACCCGACATTTCGCAGCGGATTGCGTGACTACCTGCTACGCCTGTTGGCCGCCCGCAAGCAATCACACCTCTATGCCGACACCGGCATTTTTCCCGGCACCGGCTTTTTTGCCGAGGCCAGCCAGCGCCTGACCTGGAAGGTGTTGCCCCCGGCCTACAACGACGGCTACATGAAAGATGTGTTCGGCCTGGTATTCCACCAGCGCGACGACTGGGAATGGATTACTGAGCTGGATGACGATGCCTGGTTGCGGCTGCTCGAGGCGCTGCACTTCAATGAGCAAACCGAAACCACCATCCTGACCAAACCGCTGTGTGAAATCCTGGAGGCCATCACCACGCTTTCACACCGGCTGACGGCGCTCGGACTTGAAAATGAGCTAACCCGTATCTATCCGGCCATTGAGCAGTTTGGTTCGCCCTTTCTGGGCCAGAGTGAAGAAATCGCCAACTATGTTCGCGAGTACCACGAACAGCTGGCCGGTCAGCGCGAACAACACTGCGATGAAAAACAGGCGCTGGTGCTGCTCGGGCAGTGCCGCGACATTCTGGGAAAAATCCGCAAATCCATTCCGCAAACTGGCGTCAGCGTCAGCCTGACCCAGTTGCTGGTGCGCATGCATCAGATCATCGACCGCCTGACCCTGATGTTCCAGCTTCTGGAAACCAGTGGC
>JAUXNL010000263.1 GCA_030684415.1 Moraxellaceae bacterium
GCATTTCGCTGTTCATCGTGCCGAAGTTCCTGCCGAATGCCGATGGCACGGTGGGCGCGCGCAATGGCGTGGTCTGCGGCTCCATCGAGCACAAGATGGGCATCAAGGCCTCGGCCACCTGCGTGATGAACTTCGATGGTGCTACCGGCTTCCTGATTGGCCCGCCCAACCGCGGTCTGAACTGCATGTTCACCTTCATGAACACCGCCCGTGTCGGCACGGCCCTGCAGGGCGTGTGTGCAGCGGAAGGGGCTTTCCAGGGCTCGCTGGCGTATGCCAAGGACCGTCTGGCCATGCGTTCGCTGTCTGGCCCCAAGGCGCCGGAAAAAGAAGCCGACCCCATCATCGTGCATCCCGCGGTGCGCAACATGCTGCTGACGCAGAAGGCGTTTGCCGAGGGCGGACGTGCGCTGGTGTACTGGCTGTCGACCCAGACCGACATCGTCAGCGCCGCCGAAAGCGAAGAAACACGCAAGCAGGCCGATGACCTGATGAGCTTCCTCACCCCGATTGCCAAGGCCTTCCTGACCGAAGCCGGCTCCGAAGCCGCCAAGCATGGCGTACAGGTGTATGGTGGCCATGGCTTCATCCGCGAGTGGGGCATGGAGCAGATCGTGCGTGACACACGCATCGCCTGCCTCTACGAAGGCACGACCGAAATCCAGGCGCTCGATCTGCTCGGCCGCAAGGTGTTGCAGACGCAAGGCGGCATGCTGAAGAACTTCACGAAAATCGTGCACAAGTTCATCCAGGCCAATGAAGGCAACGCTGCCATGGCCGAGTTCACCGCACCGCTTGCCGCGCTCAACAAGGAGTGGGGCGACATGACGATGAAGATCGGCATGAAGGCGATGCAGAACCCGGATGAAGTGGGCGCCGCCGCGGTGGATTACATGTACTACTCCGGTTACGCCGTGCTGGGTTATCTCTGGGCCTTGATGGCCAAGATTGCTCAGGACAAGCTGGCCGCCGGTACCACGGAAGAGGCTTTCTACAAGGCCAAGATCCAGACGGCACAGTTTTACTTCCGCAAGATCCTGCCGCGTACCAAGGCGCATGTGGATGCCATCGACGGTGGCCTTGACGTGCTGATGCAGATGGATGTGGACGCGTTCGCGTTCTGATTCCCGAGCGCCACGGCGTTTCATGCACAGCAAAAGGCCCGCACACGCGGGCCTTTTGCTGAACGATTTTTCATCCCTTCTCCTGCCGGGAGAAGGTGCCTGACGGGTGGGTGAAAGCCTGTGCGTATTTTGCGCTCAAGCTTTCACGCCAGCACCGCATCCGGTGGGCAAGCGCAACAAGAGACGAGGTAGTAATCATGGCAGTTTATAAAGCTCCCCTGCGCGACATGCGTTTTGTACTGGATGAAGTCTTCAAAGCCACCGAGTTCTGGGCATCGGTGCCCGCGCTCAACGAGGTGGATCGCGACACGGTGGATGCGATTCTCGAAGAGTCCGCGCGCCTCAATGAAAATGTGCTGTTTCCGCTCAACCGCTCAGGCGATGAAGAGGGTGCCCAGTTCAGTAATGGCGTGGTGACAACGCCCAAGGGCTTTCCGGAAGCCTTCCGCCAGTATGGCGAGGGCGGCTGGATCGGCCTCGGCGCTGATCCGCGCTGGGGTGGAGCCGGCCTGCCCAAAACCGTGACCGTGCTCACCGATGAAATCCTCTTTGCCGCTAACCCTTCGTTTGCGCTCTATCCGCTGTTGGGCATTGGTGCGGCGCTGGCCATGAGCCAGCATGCGACAGATGAGATCAACGATCTGTATCTGCCGAAGATTTACTCCGGCGAATGGGCCGGCACCATGTGCCTCACCGAACCGCATGCCGGTACCGATCTTGGCATCATCAAGACCCGGGCGGTGCCGGCTGCCGATGGCAGCTACAGCATCACCGGCACCAAGATTTTCATTACCGGTGGCGAGCACGACCTGACGTCCAACATCGTTCATCTGGTGCTGGCCAAGTTGCCGGACGCGCCGGCGGGCTCCAAGGGCATTTCGCTTTTCCTCGTGCCCAAGTTCCACGTCAATGCCGATGGCTCGCTGGGTGAGCGCAATGCCGTGGCCGCCGGCAATATCGAGCACAAGATGGGGATCAAGGCCTCGGCCACCTGCGTGATGAATTTCGATGGTGCAAAAGGCTTCCTCATCGGCAAGGTCAACGAAGGCCTTGCCGCCATGTTCGTGATGATGAATTACGAGCGCCTGTCGATGGGTATCCAGGGCTTGGGCGCCTCGGAAGTGGCGTACCAGAGTGCAGCGGCCTATGCTCGCGACCGCTTGCAAGGGCGTTCGGCCACGGGCGTCAAGTCGCCGGAAAAACCAGCGGATTCGTTGCTGGTACACGGCGATGTGCGCCGCATGCTGCTGAAGACGCGTGTGCATAACGAGGCCGCGCGCGCACTGGCCATGTACACCGCCAAGTATCTTGATCTCGCCAAATTTGCCGAAGGCGAAGTCGCCCG
>JAUXNL010000265.1 GCA_030684415.1 Moraxellaceae bacterium
CTTCCGGCAGTTCCTCGCCGGCAAGCTTGGCGTCGAGCAGGTCGAAAATGCCATTGTCGAAACCGAAATGGGTGCCGAGCGCGAAGGCGACCCGCGGGTACTGTTGGCGCAGACGCTCGACCTGGACCTTGATACGGTCGATCAGCACGCCGGTGAAGAGATAGACCGGCACGATGCAAACCTGCATCGTGCCCAACCGCGCCTGGCGCTGGACGACGCTCTCCAGGCGCGGCCAGGCAATGCCGGTGAAGGCGAGGTCGACCAGTTCGTGCTCGTTGGCCTCGTAAATCCAGCGCGTCATCTTGGCCAGTTCGCCGTTGGCGCCGGCGTCGGACGAGCCGCGCCCGAGCAGGATGACGCCGGTGGTGCGCGGATCGGGCATGGCCAGATGTTTCATCAGCCGGCCAAGCTGGCCCTGTAGCACGGCAAAAATCTCGCGGCCCATGCCCAGGTGGCGGGTAATGCCGAATTTGACATCGGGGTGGCGCTCGCGCGCCCGCTTGAGCGCGGCCGGCAGTTCCATCTTGACGTGGCCGGCGGCGTTCAGGATGAGGGGGATGACCAGCACGCGCCGGGCACCACCAGCACCGCCGGTACCCTTGGTGGCGCGGTCGAGGCCCTCGTCCAGCAGTACCTCGGCGTGCTCGACGAAGCAGAGCTCGATGCGCCACTCGGGATGGCGCTCGCGCCATTGGGCGACGAAGGACAAAGGCTCGTTGTTGCCGTCGCGGCCGCGCGAACCGTGGGCGACGAGGAGGATGGTCGTGTCGTCAGTCATGGGTGATCTCCGTTGCCTTGCGAAAGCGATGGGAAAAAGCGGGGTCGTAGAGCTTGGAACGGGCGAGGTCCGGCCAGCCGGCGGCGCCCAGGGCAGGACTTGCGACGATCATCGCCTGGCTGGCGATCTTCTCGGCTTGGCACTTCTGCTTGATGTCGGCCAGCGTGCCACGCACGATCCTTTCCTCGCCGGGCCAACTGGCCTTCTGCACAACCAGGATGGGCGCGTCCTCGGCCCAGCCGGCGGCGCGCAGCGCCTGCTGCACTTTGTGCAGCAGCGTGATGGAAAGGAAAATGCACAGCGTCGTCTGGTGCGCGGCCAGTGCTTCAAGGTCTTCGCCCGGCGGCATCGGCGTACGGCCGGCGACGCGGGTCAGGATCACCGTCTGCGTCACCTCGGGCAGGGTCAGCGTCTCCCCGGCCGCGGCCATCGCAGCCATGGCCGACGATACGCCCGGCACGACGGTCCACGCGATGCCGGCGGCGGTCAGCGGCCGGGTCAGTTCGATCAGCGCGCCATAGAGTCCGGGGTCGCCGGTCTGCAGGCGGACGACGGTTGCGTGGCGCCCGGCCCGGTCGATCAGCCACTCGGTCATCTCCTCCAGCGTCATGTCCTTCGAGTCGCGAATCTCGCAGCCCGCCGGGGCGAACAAGGTCGCGGCCCGGTCGACCAGCGAACCGGCATAGAGGATGGTGTCGGCCGTTTCGAGCAGCTTGCGGCCCTTGACCGTGATCAGATCGGGATCGCCCGGGCCGGCGCCGACGAACCAGACCCGGCCGGACCCGGTTTCGGACTCAGGCTGCATTTGCCTCGTACAGCCGCTTCTCGACGACGGCAGAGTGCTTGAGCGCGTGCAGCGACTTGGCGGCGGCCAGCACGGCCAGGTCGATCAAGGGCTCGACGAGGACGACGCCCATGTAGGCGATGCCGAACGAAGCGATTTCGGCGAGGTTCTCGGCGCCGACTCCACGCCCGTAGAGCGCCCAGAACGCCACCCAGGCGACGATGCCGCCCTGATAGGCCGCCGAGAGCTTGAGGAGCTGACCATAGGTCAGGTCGACATAGGCGGTGTGTGCCGGAACGATCTTCTTCGCCAGCGCATGCATGACGAACAGCGGCGCCAGCAGGGTGGTGAGGTTGATCGCATACTGCGGCAAGTCGGCGGGCGCGAAGAACAGGCCCTGTATCAGCAAGCCGCCGGCCAGGCCGAGGGCGGTCGGCGCCAGGCCGAAGAGCAGGTATAGCGTGGTGCCCAGGATCAGGTGCACCTCCGAGACGCCGACCGGATGGTGCCAGAACACCTCGAAGAAACAGAACACCAGCAACGTGGCCAGCGCGCCGCGCAGCAGCAGGGGGCCGACGCCATTTTCGCGAATCGCGGCCGCGGCAGCCTTGACGGTCACCCCAGCCGCGAGTGCGACCGTGCCGTAACCGAGGATGATTTTTGCGCCGTCGACGACGCCTGGTTCGATGTGCATGCTTGGACTCCTTTTGTGGGTTGTTATTGGACTTTTTACCACTCGATCCCCGGCATCGCCTGCACGCCGGCCTGGAAGGCATGCTTGACGAGCGTCATATCGGTGACGGTGTCGGCGGCGGCGACGAGTTTCGGCGGCGCGGCGCGGCCGGTGACGACGAGGTGCTGCATGGGCGGCCGGGCGGCCATGGCTGCGAGCACCGCGTCGATTTCCAGCCAGCGATATTTCAGCGCATAGGTGAATTCGTCGAGCACGACGAGGTCGACCGCCGGGTCGGCGAGCGCTTGGTGCGCCAGTGCCCAAGCCGCTTGCGCGGCGGCGAAATCGCGCGCTGCATCCTGCGTCTCCCAGGTGAATCCCGCGCCCATCACATGCCAGGCCACGCCCGG
>JAUXNL010000268.1 GCA_030684415.1 Moraxellaceae bacterium
CCAGCGCGCCACCACCTTCCGTAGGCGTCGCCACCGCCGCAGGTGATGCCCCCAGAAAATAGAACTGTGAAGGCGCCGCTGGCGCGAATGCCTGCCGCTCCAGTGCCGGCAGCGTCGTCGGCACGGCACCAGAGGCGCGCGAACCGGGCACACCGGGAAGATCACTGCCGAACAGACCCAGCAATTCCTTTTCTTGCGGCAAGGCCGGCGTGCTGACCGGCACATGCGGCGCCAGCTCGGGAGCCGGCACCTGCACGGGCGCTGCGGCACGGGGCAAGGCTGGAATACCATGCAAGCCGGGAATCTCAGGCAGGCCGGGAAATCCGGGAATGGCGCCAAGATTGACGCCAAAGCCCTGTGCCAGCGCCACCGGATCGAGCGTGTCTGGCGTCAGGCCAGCAATGCCACCCTGACGTGCAAACTCGGCCGTGGCGGCGTTCAAGGCACCGCCGATCTTCGGGTGCTCGCCAGGCAGTGCCGCAAAAAGCTCATTCGCCAGTCGCGTCAGTGTCTGGGTATCGCTGTAGTCGAAGTTTTCCACCGCAACGCCGTGATCACTTGTACTCATGGTAGTGGTCCACCGTCACGTTCTCGAGCACGGCAATGGCGTCCTCCGTGAGAATGGCCAGCGAGCAATACAGCGAAATCAGATAAGAGGCGATGGCCTTGTGGTTGATACCCATGAAGCGCACCGACAAGCCCTTGCTCTGCTCGCCCGGCAAGCCCGGCTGATACAGCCCGACCACACCCTGACGGCTTTCGCCAGTGCGCAACAGCAGGATGTTGGTCTTGCCGTTCTCGATGCGCAGCTTGTCGCAGGGAATCAGCGGAATGCCGCGCCAGGTGAGGAACTGCGAACCGAACAGCGAGACGGTGGGTGGCGGCACACCACGACGCGTGCACTCGCGGCCGAATGCGGCAATGGCTTTCGGATGTGCGAGGAAAAACGCGGGCTCTTTCCACACACGAGCAATCAGCTCATCAAAATCATCAGGGGTCGGCGCACCGGTGCGCGACTTCACCCGCTGCTCGGGGGCGATGTTGTTGAGCAGGCCGTATTCTTTATTGTTGAGCAACTCGCTTTCCTGACGCTCCTTGATGGTTTCGATGGTCAGGCGCAACTGTTCGTGAATCTGGTTGTGCGGGCTGCTGTACAGGTCGGACACCCGCGTGTGCACATCGAGCACGGTGTTCACGGCACTGAGGCGATATTCGCGGCCCCATTCTTCGTAATCGACAAAGGTCTGTGGCAACACGCGTTCATCGAGCCCGGAGCAATCCACCGTGACATTCTTTTCATCCTTGACGCGATTGACGCGGTAAATGCCCGCCTCGACCGGCACCCATTGCAGCAGGTGCACAAGCCAGCGCGGCGTGATCGAGCCCATCATGGGCACGGTCTTGGTGGCATTGGCTAGCGTACGTGCGGCGACATCGCCCAGTGCGGTGGGGTGTTCGGTGGGCTCATTCGGTTTTGCCATGGGGACTTGCTCCTGTGTGTGATCAAAATTGACGCTAACAGCTTGCTGAAAAATGTTTTTCAGCAAGCTGCTAAGGCAGTCTGCCGAAAACGATTTCAGCCGACTGTTTTCCAGCGGGTAAGGCCAGAGCGAAAACCGGTCACTTTCCAGTGACCGGTTTTCATGACACCGCGCCTGACGGGCATCGGAATCGCGCGCTGAAACAAGAAGCCGTGGCACCGGCTTCAGCGCAGGACTAACGGCTTGCTGAAAAATGCTTTTCAGTAAGCGGCGAACCGGCCAAGGGTGGCTGGGTCGCGAATCAACCACGCTTGAGTGATTGATTCAGCGTGGAGCGGCTAACGTGGCGCGGCACTCACCAGGACATCGTTCTGCAACCCCGCCTGTGCGACGTTGCTGCCGGGCGGCACGCTGGTGGTCAGCCAGACATTCCCGCCAATGACCGATCCCCGGCCGATGGTGACGCGCCCGAGAATCGTCGCACCCGCATAAATGACGACGTCGTCTTCAACCATCGGATGGCGGGCATTGCCCTTCACCAGATGCCCTTGTGCATCCACCGGAAAGCGCTTGGCCCCCAGCGTGACCGCCTGATACAGGCGCACGTTGCGACCGATGATGGCGGTTTCGCCAATCACCACGCCGGTGCCGTGATCAATGAAAAAGTGCTCGCCGATCTCGGCGCCGGGATGAATGTCGATAGCAGTGGTCGAGTGCGCGATGTCGGCGATGATGCGGGCAATCAGCGGTACACCCAGACGGAACAGGGCGTGCGCCAAGCGGTAATGGATAGTGGCGGTGATGCCGGGATAGCAGACCAGTATCTCGTCGATGCTGCGCGCAGCAGGGTCACCCTGGAAGGCGGCCTCTATATCGGTGTCGAGCAGACGGCGGATGGCCGGCAACTGGCGCGCAAACGCCGCCACGATGGCCACCGCCTCATCATGACGGCTGATGGCCGGCTGGGCAGCGCCAGCCACATACTCCAGCTCACGCTGTACCTGGCCATGCAAGGCCCGCAGGTTGGCATCCAGCGTATGGCCGACGTAGTAGTCGATGCCGGCGTCGGTCAGCTCCGGGAACCCGAGGCGGTTGGGAAACAACGCCGCCGCAATGCCATCGACCACGGCAGACAATGTCTTGCGCGAGGGCAGCTTCGGGGGGCGGTTGTCGCGGTCACGGTCGGCAAGCGACTGCAAACGCAGCCGGCGCAGCTCGGCGACAACAGGATCGATTTCCCAGCGGGGAGACTGGCCGGGCAGCAGTGATTCGTGGGTACTCATGGGCGCAAAGCCTATGAGCGGGCCTGCCATCTGCTAACGAAGAAATTCAGCTATCCAAATCAAAAACAAATACATATCAGGAAATCAGGGATAGGCGGCCCGAATAGGCGAATAGCCAAATAAGGCGCCCGGCCTTGCGCTTCATGCGTTTGCACTGCATGTGAATGGTTTCAGCAAGATGACGCGACAGCTCATATATAAAAAAAACATAAGAAAATAAGAATCCATTATTTTGCGGAAGAACGGGCCGACGGCAATCTTGGCGCCATCAACGCGCATCGGGAGGCCGCAGGTATTCCTGCCAGGCCTTTGTCAGCAACCGTTTGCTGTCGGGAATTTGCAGACCCGTTGCGCGCCCTGATGCCGTCAATACGCCGGAACACACCGGGTGACGGATTAACCCAACACCAGGAACTGTCTTAAGGAGACACCGAGAATGAAACGTACGCTGATTGCACTGGGCGTGATTGCTGCCACTGCTGCTCCTCTGGTCGCCCAGGCCGCCCCCACGCTGTATGGCCGTCTGAACCTGTCGGTCAACAATGTGGATGTGGACAATGTTGCTACGGGTGACGTGTGGAACCTGACCTCCCATGCGTCCCGCATCGGCGTCAAAGGTGATGACAAGCTGACCGACTCCCTGAGCGCCGTGTATGGCATCGAATGGCAGGTTGAAGCAGACAGTGGCACGACAGACCTCACACAGCGAAACCGTTATGTAGGGGTGAAGGCTGGCTGGGGCACGTTGAAGCTCGGCAAGCTCGACACTTACCTGAAAACTGCCGAAGGCCGTGTCGACCAGTTCAACGATCTGGCCGGTGATATCGACAGCACCATCGGCGCCCAAGCCGGTGCCGCGCGCGCCAACAACGTGATCGACTACTCCAGCCCGAAAATTGCCGACAGCCTGACGCTGAACCTGCAACTCATCCAGAACGAAGGCGCAGCGGACGGCAGCCCGGTCGTGGCGGATCGTGGCAATGGTCTGGGTGACGGTATTTCGGCGTCGGCAATTTTCAGTGCCGCCGAGCTCACCGCCATTCTGGCGTACAACAAGGATGTGGTGAGCCGGTTAGGCGGTGGCGCTGCTGACAATCTGGCCGCCGATGCACTGCGCCTGTCGGTCAGCTACAACCTCAAGCCGGTTGGCCTGACTCTGGGGGCGCTTTACCAGACGGCTGAATCGGATATTTCGGCCCAGGATATCGAGCAGGACGGTTTCGTGCTGAGTGCCGCGCTGAAGTTTGCCGACAAGTGGACCGCCAAGGCCCAGTTCGGCCAGAGCACGACTGAAGTGAACACAGTGGAAACCGACCGCTCGACCACCAGCCTTGGCCTGGATTACAGCCTGGGCAAGGGCGCGCGCGCCTACGGCTACTACACCCTTAACAACACCAAGGCCGCCACGGACATTGACACCAATATCTTCGGTGTCGGCCTCGACTACAGCTTCTGATCATTCATGGAACGGCAGCCAAGGATGGCACTCGCCCAAGCGTGAAGCCCTGACGATGCGACGCTGATGTGTGTGCTTTACCTGTGAGTGACCCTGACCTGTGTGAGCATGGAGCTCTTCGCAAACGGACTTGTTTTTCAAACCCGCCTCATCGCGGGTTTTTTTATGGCCGGCGAGCGCAATGCCGTTTATTTGCCATCGGCCTTCAGCAGGGCCTGTACCTTGGCCACATAGGCCGTTTCTGCTGCTGCTTTTGCCATGCCCTTGATGCCGGCCCAGGCGTCGTACTTCAGTCGACCGGCAATGTTCATCATGCCCGGACGAGAGCCTTTCACATCGCCCTCGGTGGCTTGCTTGTAGAGCTTGTAGAGCTCCAGCAGATCGGCATTGCCGGGCTTGGCACTAAGGGTGTTGACGTCTTTCTGGGCCTGTTCGAATGCGCTCATGGGCAGCTCCTGTGAGGGTTGGGCTGGCAGACCGGCTTAACTCATTTATCTGAGGGCTGGCCACATCGCCGGGTCTGACGGGCTGGCTGATAGTAGCCGAGCCACCCGTCTTGGCAACGCCAGCAGGCCCGCCGGGCAGACCGACCTGTCGTCACCGCCGGCAGACCACCGGGCCCTATACCCCCAAACAAGGGGTGGTGGTGGCAGCACTCACACTTTTACTCTCAGCCTCACTTGAATGTCGGCCATGCCCGGGCAGGCAAACGCGAGAGGCCGCCACCATCACTGGCCTGCCCCGCCATGCGATTGCTGCACACCCCGCAACTGGCCCTGCCCTTTGCCAAGCGTTCTTTTGCCGTGCTGTCTTTTCCAATGCTGTTTTTGCACCACCATCCGTTTACCCCTGTTGTGTTGATGTGCTTGCTGAATCATCTGAAAGGAGTCTTTCCATGCAACCGTCGCGTTTACTACGCCCCTTGTTTGCCATCGGCCTCGGCCTGCTGGTGTCTGCCTGCGATGACGAGAGCGGCTGGCCCGCCCCCACTTCCATTAGCGGCACGGCCGCCATCGGTGCGCCGATTGTCGGCGGCACTGTCACCCTGAAATGCCGGGGGGGTGTCACCTACACGGTGACCACTGGCGCCAATGGCAACTACACCCAGAACATCCCGCCTGCCGACCTGCCCTGCGCCATGCGCTTGAGCGGTGGCACCGCCAATGGCAGTCCCAATACGCAAACCTTGCACTCCGTCAGCACCAGCGGCGGCACCACCAACATCACACCGCTTACCGATCTGATTACGGCACTGTCGGTCAACACGGCAGCGGGCCAGACACTGGCGGCGTGGTTTGCCAATCCGGGCAATCTCACGCAGGTGACTTCCGGCCTGGCGGCGGCACAAACCACTCTGCTGAATTCGCTGCAGGCGGCTGGCTTCACACCACCGACACCCTTCAATCCTCTGACGGCGCCCTTCTCCCCCACGGCGGGCAACGCCTATGACGACCTGCTCGAAGGATTGGCGGCGGCAATTGCGGCCGATGCTTCCGTAGCCGACTACAGCGCGCTGCTGAGCAATTTCCTGGCCGGTGGCGGTTTGCCGCCGAGCACAACGGCGGAAGAGGAGGAAGAAGAGGAAGGCGGTGGCGACACTGACCCCGAATCAGCCGCCGGCCTGCAACTGGTCGCCCTTTATGCGGGCACCTATAACGTCACCGGCACTACTCGCGGCACCGTGACCATCAGCGGCAATGGCAGCTCGATTGACTTCGATACCGGAAAAACCTTCAGCATCAACGGCAACGACGTCTACAACCGCATCCCGAATTTCCCCAGCGAACCACGTGTGCAGATCGAGCTATTCCCGCAAGGTGAAGCACAGCAGCGTATCCGGATTTTTGTCGACCCGAGCAACACCTCCGTACCGCTGAGCTTTGTTTACTACCCCAGCGCGCTTACCGATGCCAATGCCATTACGGCCACCGTTTCTGCCGGTGCCGGAGCGGGTGAAGAAGAACCGCCGACGGAGTCGGCCATCCTCGGCAGCAGCAGCGGCATCAGTGCGCTCATTGGCGGCACGCGCCAGACCAGCACGGATGTCACCAACTTTGCTGGCCCGCCACTCAGCGTGGGTGCTGGGTATTTCAATGTCGGTGATCCGGGTGGCAGCTTTTATGTCAGCCTTTCCGCTTTCTCGACCGGCACCGCGACCGTTGGCCAGGCGCAGTCTTGCAACAACAGCAGCGCGCCCGGCATACAGCTCAAATACGAAGACACGTTCTACTCCGGCATGCCGACCATGGGCGGCAGTTGCACCCTCACAGTGACCGAGGTGACGGCTACCACCATTCGCGGCACGTTCTCCGGCACGCTGGGTGACGGCAATGCGGGCGTCATCAGCGTGCAAAGCGGCGAATTCCAGTACATCCGCACCAGCTTTGCCGCCGGCGGTGGACTGCCACAGGTTGCGGCATCTTTTGAAGGGCTGACACTTGGCGAGATGAACAACAAAGGCGATGGCACGGGCGATGCCGGCTGGCAGGGCAACTGGATCAGTTTCCTGCCCTTCGTGACGGCGAGCCCCGAGCTCAGCTTTACGCCTGCCGGGGGTACGGCGCTCAACGGTGGCAGCACCGCCGTACGCATCCAGGATTTCAGCGGCATCCAGGCCGAGGGCCGCCAGTTCAGTCAGGCGTTCAATGGTGATGTGTATGTGAGCGGCCTGTTCCGGATCGACAATGCCAGCGCCAGCACCGCGCAGTCCTGGATCACGCTGGCCAACGCGGCGGTCTATCTTGGACTGGACACCAGCGATGGCAGCAACCAGTTCACCGCCTCACTGGGCGACAACAGCGCGCAGAAAGTGCGTGCTGGCGGCCTTGTGAACGGCAACCAGACTTATCTGCTGGTGGCGCGCCTGCGCAAAACCGGTGGCAGTGCCACTTACAACGAGATTGCCCTCTGGGTGGATCCAAGCACGACCGACTCGGCCTCGCCGCTGGGCACGGCAACGCGTACGCAGGGGACTGGGAGTCTTTACCTGCTTGACCGTCTTGGCTTCCGTGGCCGGCAATTCAACAACCTGCTGATCGACCGCATCCGCGTCAGTGATACCTGGGCCGGCATTTTTGCCGACCCGGCACCACTGCCCTGAACGGCGAGCCATCACAGCCTGCTGAAAAATGCTTTTCAGCAGGCTGTTTCCCGCCCAGGGAGGGCCGGACGTTGAATCCATCGCGGGTCAGTGATGGATTCAACGTGGAGCGATTCGGGACAGATGCCGGAATCGCGGGCGAAAAAAAGCCGCGAAGGGCTTTTCCCCGCAAGCTGTGATCATGAAAACGCCCGGCAGTGCCGGGCATTTTCATTTGTGCACAAGCGCTACATCACGGCTGAGCAGCCACTTTTCTGGACATTACCTGAGAGCTTCCAGTCACCAAACAGAACCGTCCTGAGACAGGCTCCGGGCAAACAGCAGATCACAGGCTCGCGACCAGAGCGCCCCTGAAAAATCGCCTGATCGATTGCTTGAGTAGCCGTCGTTGCCTGGCGGATTCAGAGCCGGATCAACCCCATGCGCGTGGCGCGCAGACTGGCTTCGGCGCGCGAGGAAATTCCGAGCTTGCGATAAATCTCTTTCACATAACCGCGCACGGTATGCGCCGAAATGTTCAGCGCCGCGGCCGCCTCAGCCACGCTCATGCCACTGGCAATCAGCACCAGCACATCTTTTTCGCGCGGGCTCAGGCCCTCGTCGGTCTCCGTGGGTGGCTGATGGCGATCATGCTGCGAGAAAAATTCCATCATGCGCCGCGCCACCGTCGGTGAAATCGGTGGCACGCCTTCTTCCATGCCCGCCAATGCGCGCTCGATTTCTTCGTCACTCTGGTCTTTGAGCAGATAACCCTGCGCACCGGAACGCAGCGCACTGAAAATATGCGCGTCGTCGTCGTAAATCGTGGCGACAATCACGGTGAGGCCGGTACGTGCCGGCTCCAGCTCCTGGATAAGCTCGACACCGTTGCCATCGGGCAGGCCCAGATCAACGATGACCATATCGAAGGGCCGGTCAAAGGACATATCAAAAGGCCGATCAGAAGCCTTCGCGGCAGGCTTGGCGGAGGACGTATCCAAAATCGCGTCAGATGTTTGAGCTTTCAGCAAACGCCGCGCAGTAGCCAGTGTGTGCGCAATGCTGACCGTGATGTCGCTGCCGAGCGCCGCCTGCGCGCGCGCACTGAGCCACTGTGCCGTTTCCGGCACATCCTCGACCACCAGCAATCGCCTGACGACATTCATTCCTGATTCTCCTCTGCCCTGACCTGTGCGCTGACGATTCCTTCGGCAGGCACGGGAATCTCCACCGTGACGCGACACCCTGTTGGCAACTGCCGCTGCCATTCCACATGGCCACCCAGCTCATCCACGCGTGAACGGATGATGTGATGGCCGCGCCCGGTCTGCTCCAGCGCCCACAGCTCGAACACACCATCGTCACTTACGGTCAGACGCATGTGGTCATCGCGCACCTGCCACTCGAACTGCACGTGGCCAGCATCTGCATGCTTGATGACGTTGGTGACGCATTCACGCACTACGCGTTTGAGATTGGCGTACTGACGCGCCGACAACAGAAGGGCCGACGGCGCCGGCACGCTGGCGCCAAACGTCAGGCCGGCGCGCTCCAGACGTTCGCGGGCCTCGGCCGCCATCAGCCGCGCGGCCTCATCGAGCGTGATGGCGCGCTCGTCGAGCGTGGCCAGCATCTGGCGCAGATCGCGAATGGCCTGCCGCGCTTCTTCGCGCATGCCGCCTTCGTTCTGCCCGTGCAGGATCGACAGCAGGCGTGCGCCCAGATCGTCGTGCAAGTCGCGTTTGATGCGGTCGCGCTCCAGCCGTGCGCCTTGCTGCCGCGCGCGCAACGCATCGCGCGCATACGCCGCTACGCTGTGCAGCTCACCGGCCGCCACCAGATCATCGGGGCTGAACAGGCGCGCACCGCGATCACAGTAGGCGAGTTGCCAATGCCGTCCGGGCACGATATCCGGCAGCACCAGGCGCAAGCCGTCATCCACGATGGCCAAAGCCTGCTCACCGTCGTGCGGCTCCAACACCAGCGGGCGAAAGACACTGCGCACCACGTCTGGCCACTGCTGCTGCAACGCGCTTTCGGTAGACGGGTCGAACAAACGGCGCACGACGCCGGGTGGCAAATGCCGCACCGTGCCTTCACGATTGAGCAATCGCGCCACGAGCCATTGCCGCAGCGGAAAATAAATCCAGCCGGCGACCGCCATGGCCATGCCCAGCGCCACCCAGCCTTCGGCATTCAGCACCCAGACCAGCACACCATCGAGCAGCAATACCAGCACGCCGCCAAACAAACCGCTCCAGGCCACCAGCCACCACTGCTCCAACTGGAACAGCCGGTAACGGCTGATGCCGGCCGCCAAGCCGAGATACACGATCAGGAAAGCTCCCGACATGACGCTCTGCGACACCGGCGTCTGGATGCCCAGCAGCAGCGGCAACACTTGCAGGAAGACAAACGCGCCACTGCCGATCAGGAACGACAGGATCAGCCAGCGCAGCGCCATACGCGATACCGGGTCGGCACGCGACAGGCGCCACTGCCGCCATGCACAGAGCGTCGCCAGCAAGAAAATCACCAGCAACCAGACATAAAAGCCGAGCGCAAACGTGTCCAGCAGTTGCAAGGTATCGACCAGCCAGAGCAGGGCAAACAGCAGGAAAGCACCGCGTACTACCGGCTGCCGGCCGAGTGGCTGTGGATAGCTCCAGAGCAGGGCCAGCATTGAGCAGTCAAACAATAAAGCGCCGCCGTGGTTGAGCACGGACAGCGGCCGGAACAGCTCCGGTGCCATGACCAGCTCACGCGCGCTGTAAACACTGGCCGTCCAGGTGCCGGTGGCAAAGGCCAGCGCCGTGACCAGCAAGAGCGCCGCATCGCGGGCCTGCGGGCGGAACACCCAGATGCCAGCGCCAATCACCAGCGCGACAAAGCCGAACGAGAGTTGCAGCCAGAATGCGGCGGGAATGTCGGCCAGCCGCCGGGGCTGGAGTGTGACCGGCAACTCGCGACCATCGGCCAGCAGCAGCCGCGCGGCGCCCGACTGCCACTCCGCCAACAGCGGTGCCTGCATGGCCATGAAGGCGTTGTAGGCATCGTAGCGGCCGAGGAAATCCGGCTCCTCCACCGCCAGCCAGACGGGTAGCGGCTGCTCCTCGCCACTAGCGGTGCGCAAGCCGCGCACGTCCGCCGGTTTATCCAGAGACGGATGCGCCACGCGCAACACCTCGCCATGCGCATGGAACGTAAAACCGGCCCAGGGCTGCGCGAGCATCAACTGCACCAGGCCCAAGGCCGCGATCACGATCAGCACGGCCGCCATGATGCCCAAGGTACGCGGCGCCGGCTCCCAGCGGCGACCCGCAGGAGCCGTGCCCTCGGCGGCGAGTACGGGTTGCTGGAAAAGTGACTGCAAAAAAAGGCGCATGCCGGCGTCCATGAAGAAAGTGTGCAGGGGTCTGCGCAAACAGCGGCACGAATGTGCATCCGCTGCCATGACGCAGGATGGTGGCAGCTTGCCGGAGGCGTCGTCATCCCGCAAAGAGGGGGTAGTGGCGCCGACACTTGCTATCCTTCACGCAGCGGGCGCCAAGACCCGCCAGCAACAGGAGAGTGGCATGCGGATCGTGGTGTATGGCGCAGGCAGTATCGGCTGCTATGTCGGCGGACGGTTGCTGGCCTCAGGCTCAGATGTGCACCTGATTGCACGGCCACGGGTGGCCGACCAGATCGCCCGGCAAGGCCTGCATCTGAGCGATTACCGGGGCTATGCGGCGCGGCTGCCGCCGTCGTGCGTACCGGTCAGCACCAGCGCCGAAGCCATCGACAGCGCCGATCTGGTGCTGGTGACGGTGAAGTCCGCCGCCACGCCGGACGTCGCCGCCACGCTGGCCGGCAGGCTGCGCCCCGGCGCCATGGTGCTCAGCCTGCAAAACGGACTGCACAATGCTGCACAACTGGAGGCCGCACTGCCGGCGCAAATCGTGCTGGCCGGCATGGTGCCGTTCAACGTCGTGCAACTGGCGCAAAGCCATTTTCATCAAGGCTCGGAAGGCGAGCTGGTGGCCGCCGAAAACATATCGCTGTTCCACGCCCTGCCCGCCTTCAATGCGGCCGGCCTGCCCCTGCAACTGGAGGCTGACATGAAAGCCGTGCAGTGGGCCAAGCTGCTGCTCAATCTCAACAACGCCGTGAACGCGCTCTCGGGCTTGCCGCTGAAAACCGAACTGGAGCAGCGCGACTATCGCCGCGTGCTCAGCGCCGCCCAGCGCGAAGCCCTCGCGCTGCTGGCACAAACCGCGCAGCCGCTGGCCCGGCTGACGCCCTTGCCGCCAAGTCTGCTGCCAACCCTTCTCACCGTGCCCGACTGGGTGTTCCGGCGCGCGGCACAACGCCTGCTGGCCATCGACCCGCAGGCGCGCTCGTCGATGTGGGAAGACCTGGAGGCTGGGCGCCGGACAGAAATCGATTTCATCAATGGCGAGGTCGTGAAACTGGCGGAAGCACTGGGACAGACCGCACCAGTCAATGCCGCACTCATCCGCTTAGTGCGCGCCGCCGAAAATGGTGGCCGCCGCAACTGGAGCGGCCGCGAGTTGCTGGCGGCGGTTCAGGGCAGCTAGGCATCGGCTACAGCATTTTTTGAAGAGTGCCGTTCATTCATCGACAAGCACTCAGCTCGAGCGGATTTTTTAGCAATTCCTTATCAGCTTGCTGAAAAACGCCCATCCGGGCTTTTTCAGCCCGCGATTCCGGCACATGTCCGGAGTCGCTCTACGCTGAACCAATCAC
This sequence comes from Moraxellaceae bacterium, assembly GCA_030684415.1. Classification (GTDB taxonomy): domain Bacteria; phylum Pseudomonadota; class Gammaproteobacteria; order Pseudomonadales; family Moraxellaceae; genus UBA2031. Next base: position 12,049 of record JAUXNL010000268.1, read on the forward strand.
TTAGACGTGATTGATTCGCGACCCGGCCATCCTTGGCCGGGAAACAGCTTGCTGAAAAGCATTTTTTCAGCAAGCTGTTATGGGTTCTCCGTTCGCGCCGTTAGCTGGTGGCCTGCGGCTGGCTTTGCTGCAGCCGGTCGAGCACGCCTTTGGGCAACGGGCTGAGCCACCCCAGCCGCCGCGAAAGAGCTTGCAGTGGCGGCAGAACATAGCGGAGCAAAGAGGGCCGTTATGCATCAGCCCGATAACCGAGACGCTGGGATTTTCGTCGCCCGCACACACCCCAAGGTACGTGCTGCGGGGCAAAGCGGGGGACCAGCGACTTCAAGCCAAGCACCGTCGGCTGCTCCGGCTTTTCAGAGGGCTCTCAAGAAGCCGCTGAATAAACCCAAAAGTTGTTCGCGCTAAACCTGTCGACGCATGAGCGCCCCCCACGAAGCCGCCCTCCAGATTCATCCTGCACAAGCCAGCAAAGGGCCTTGCCGGCCAGCCAGCGCTGGAGACAATAGGCCTTTCCTTCCGGATGTCTGCCATGCCCCGTATCGGCTTTATCGGCATCGGCCTGATGGGCCTGCCGCTGTGCAGACGCCTGCTTGCCGCCGGCCATGCCCTCTCCGTGTGGAACCGCAATCCAGCGAAATGTGCCCCGCTGGCCGAGGCCGGCGCCACGGTCGCCGCGTCGCCCGCCGAACTGGCGGAGAGTTGCGAGGTTCTCATGCTCTGCGTCTCCGATACGGCCGCCGTGCAGGCCGTTGTGCACGGCGAAAACGGCTTGCTGGGCCACCTCCGCGCCGGGCACATACTGGCCGACTTCTCCTCGATTGATCCTGCCGCCACCCGTGAGCTGGCCGCACAGGCCGCCGCACGCGGCGCCGCCTGGGTAGACGCGCCCGTCTCCGGCGGCGTGGTCGGCGCCGAGGCCGGCACCTTGGTCATCATGGCCGGTGGCAATGCCGCCACCATCGACCGCTTGCGCCCCGTGCTCGCCGTGCTCGCACAACGGGTGACGCATATGGGGCCCAGCGGCGCAGGCCAGGTCACCAAAATCTGCAATCAGTTGATTGTGGCCGCCAACTCACTGCTGATTGCCGAAGCCGTGGCATTGGCCGAAAGCGCCGGGGTGGATGCTACGCAACTCGCGCCCGCCCTCGCCGGCGGCTTTGCCGATTCCAAACCGTTCCAGTTGCTGGCACCGCGCATGAGCACGCGCCAGTTCACGCCCGTGCAATGGCGCGTGCAAACCCTGCTGAAAGACCTCGACATGGCCGGGCAACTCGCCGGGCAAAACGGCCTGGCTCTGCCGATGGCGGCCACCGCCGCCAGCCTGATGCGCCAGCATGGCAACGCCGGACATCTGGCGGACGACCTCAGCAGCGTGATCGGTCAGTTCGCGCGCGAGCACGACGCATGCTGAAATATTCCGCCAATCTTTCGCTGCTGTTTACTGAAGTACCGCTCATTGAGCGCTTCGCCGCCGCGCGCGCGGCCGGCTTTTCGGCCGTGGAAATCCAGTTCCCCTACGAACTCGCCATTGCCGACATCCTGCGCGAACTCGAAACCCACGAACTGCGGCTGGTGCTGATCAACGTGCCCGCCGGCGATCTCATGCAAGGCGGCGATGGCCTGGCCTGTGTGCCCGGACGCGAGCAAGCCTTCCGCCATGCCGTGATGGACGCGCTGCATTACGCCAGCGCGCTAGGCGTGCCAACCGTAAACGTGCTGGCTGGGCGCGAACCGGCCGGCGAATCGCTGACGCGCTGCCTGCACACGCTCGCCGGCAGCCTGCGCTACGCCAGCGAAACACTGCAGAGCATCGGCGTCACGACGGTTGTCGAAGCCATCAACACCGTCGACATGCCACGCTTTCTGGTACACAACGTGGCGCAGATGCAAGAAATGCTCGAAATTGTCGATCACCCGACGCTGAAAATGCAGTTCGACTGCTACCACATGGCGCGTATGGGCGAAGACGTGTTGCAGGCGCTGACCGACAATATCGACAGCATCGGCCATGTGCAGTTTGCCGACACGCCGGGCCGCCACCAGCCCGGCACCGGCGCGCTCGATTTCGCCGCCATTTTCACGCGCCTGCGCGAACTGCCCTACGCCGGCTGGTGCGGCGCCGAATACCGCCCGCATGGCTGCACACAAGACTCAATGCACTGGCTACAACAATGGCCGCAAGACAACGACCACTGATGACGCCCCTGCTCAAGGACGCGCTGAATAACCGGATTTTTGTCGGCAGCACGCGCACCAAGAGAACTGCTTGGAGGGCGAAACAGAATCCAGCGTCATCAAACAGTGACAACCACTCCAGCCATCAGCAACGCGGTTATCCAGAGGCCTCCCACTTCCTGCGCGGCGCAGGCGGGGATACAAGGCCTCCCACACGCCAAGAGGACTCCCCCGCATGAGCCACTGCATTTTCTGCGACATCATTGAAGGCCGACTGCCCGCCGTGAAAATCCACGAAGACGAGCAGGTGCTCGCCATCATGGATATTTTCCCGCTGCGCCAAGGCCATGTGCTGGTGATCCCGAAACAGCACCATCGCCAGTTACATGAACTCGCACCCGGCCTGCGCGCCCATCTTGTCGACACCGCCACACGCATCACTCGCGCGCTATACGCCTCGACGCTGAAACCAGCGGCAGTGCACTATCAGGTGAACGATGGCCCGGCCGCCAACCAGACCGTGCCGCATGTGCACTTGCATGTACTGCCGCGCTATCGCGGCGACACCGGCCGTTTTCTGGCACGCCTGCTGCGCAAACCACTGGACCCCATGCTGGGGCCCACCAGCAGCGCCGAGCTGGAAGCGACTGCTGCGCACATCCGCGACAGCCTTGCGCATATCACTTGAGCCATTATTAGAGCGCACTATGACCTGTGCACTGTGCAAAAACGAAAGAGAGCTTAGGAACTCTCACATAATTCCTGAGTTTCTATACACAGATCTCTATGACGAAAAGCATCGCCTTCAGACGCTCTCTATTGGGCAGAACGAGTTTAGGAAGCCAATGCAGAAAGGCATCAGAGAGCGAATGCTTTGCTGCGAATGTGAAACAAGAATATCGAAATGGGAGCGATATGCCTCCCTAGCAATGAAGGAGCAGCTTCCTCTGGAAGCAAAGAGAATCGGTAAAGTTGTTTCAATACGAGGGGTAGATTACAAAAATTTCAAACTCTTTCAATTATCAATACTTTGGCGATCCTCAGTTGCAAAGCATGAAATGTTCGCTGCTGTTTCGTTGGGTCAGCATGAGGAAAAAATTCGTCGTCTTTTGTTAGAAAGTGATCCCGGAAATCCAGAAGACTACGCATGCTTGATGTATGCACTCTTGGATGGAGATACTCCAGTAACAGACCTTATTGATCAGCCAATGCGAGTGAGACTTGATCGTCACAATGCATATCGGTTCGTATTTGGCGGAATTGTTTGGACATACATCGTGACGAGCCATAATATCAATCCAGTATTGGTTATGGCAGCAATAAATCACCAAAGAATGTGCATCCTCCAAAAAGACATAAGGCAAATTCCAGAGCTCGCGAGCTTTGCCAATGACCTTAAAAAAACAGGCAAATAAGTGCCGGCGCACTCTAATCATTCATAATAATGTAGATTTTCAGGCCTGATCTGATAGGCACCAGAAAATACCGGAAATTTCCGGATAAAGTCTGAAATTATTCAGACTTACATCGTCACCTACGAGGACTACCACTAATGACCATGCACAATCCTCCCCATCCGGGTGAGTTCATCCAGGCTACATACATGGAGCCGTTTGGCGTTAGCTGCCGTTCGCTGGCAGAGCATTTGAATGTCGCGGCATCTACGCTGAATCGCATTCTGAAGCAGCAAAGCGGCATTAGCCCTGAAATGGCACTGCGCTTGTCTAAGGCTGTCGGGCGCTCACCAGAGAGCTGGCTGGCCATGCAGGACGCTTACGACCTATGGGTTGCCAAAAAGACGCTCAAGTTATCGGATGTGCAGCGCCTCAATCTGGACGCCGCATGACCGCGCGACTGTAGTCTCTCCGCTTTAGCGAACACTCTTCCTGAGTCAGGAAGAGATCGTCCCTGCCAAAGCCATTGCAAGCTCGCCGCACTTATGCATCTGCCCCGACTTTCTGGACACCATCACTAGTGTGCCCCCCCCCTGAGACCCGGTGAATATCAGGCACTGGCACTGCGATAAAAGAGCACCACTCATCCTCCAAATGCCTGCAAATGCCACACAATAAAAAACCGCGCTCAAGCGCGGTTTTTTATTGCACTCACGCGGTGCTCAGCTGATCAGCCAGCCGGCACTAACGTAATGTCAATCGCGCCATTCGGGTGATGCGTCTTCAGCTTGAGCTCATCGCTTTTCAGCGACAGGATTTCCGTGCGGTGCGGAACGCCGCCTTCGATCATGTTGAGTTCTTTTTCTCCCCCTTCCCAGGCGCCCACCACGGGCCGGCCGCTGGATGACGCCATGATCAGGGTGCCTTCCGACAGGAACACATACAACTGGCCGGGAGCCACGCCGTTCGAGGCACTCACTTTCCAGACCTTGTTCACGTAACCGGGCTGGCCAGCAACGGCAGTGGCCGCTTCGCTAGCAGCTTCATCTTTTTTGCTGCATGCACTGACCGCCAGCACCAACATCATTCCGCACAGTATTTTTTTCATGCCTTTTTCCTTATCCCTTGTTTCCCTTGCTTTCTGTTTTACCTGTCGAGCCACCTGTTCAACCACCTGTTGCCTCACCGACCGCATTGCCTACGACACGGCCCACCACGCTGCCTGCTGTATCGCTTGCTGCATTTTTTCCGTATTGCCCGTTGTGCAGCCGTATTCAATCACCGCCTTGCATCAACTTCTTTCACCATCCGCAGTGGGAGCGCAGCAAGGGCGCAACTCGCCCGAGCCAGCAACACCCGCCGAGCCCTGCCGAAGCCAACCAGCGCCTAGCCGCCATGATGCCAGCGACATCGCGTTCAAGCCACAAACCAGCCCGGATGGCGCAGCAGCCATGTCCGTACTTTTTCGAGCCGCAAGGCGGCGTCATTTTCTTCCAGCAATTGCTGGCGTACATCCAGATCCAGCGGCAAGCCATCGGCCAGACGCCAGGCCAACATGCCGGCATCGGGCACGGCATCGCCCTGCTCTTCGAGGGCATCGGCCAGGGGCTGCAAATCGTCCGGCACGGGCACATACGCATCGGCCGGTAACACTCGTGCCCGGGCCTTCATCAAGCCATCGGCCTCGATCCGAAAATCGGTCAGCGCCACGCGCTCAGAGGCCAGCACCATGACGCCGAGCGTGCCATCGCGCTGGCTCACCATCTCGGTAAAGTGCACCAGCGCGCCAGTGGCATGGGTGAAAGCGGGCTCGCCAGCCTCTCGGCCTTCACGGATGCGCACGATAACGAACGGGCGATTGCGTCCGCACTCATCGGCCAGACGCCGGTAACGCAGCTCGAAAATGCGCAGCGGCATCTCGCCGCCGGGAAACAGCACGGCATTCAGGGGAAAAACCGGTAACTCGTCTGCCATCCGCCACCTCCGGCGTTGTAGGCCTCTGCCTGTTAGTGGCCGGCGCTCAAAAATTGAACCCGACGGCAAGATACGCCGCCACATTACGCTGGTCGTTCACCGAGGCCATCAAATAAACCGGGCCTACCACGGTATCCGCCGCGAAATAACTGCCGAGCGACCACGGCAAGTCCCGCAAGGGTGGCGGCTCTATGCCACCACTGTTCCAACCCCAGCCAGTTTCCAGCAACGCGCCTGCATAAATACCTTTGCCGATGATGGTCGGCAGATCGCTGATCCGCCGGTAACCTTCGACGCGCCCATACACCTGACTGCTGGTTTCGATACGGCGTGGCGCATAGGCACTGAGGTTGAAAATGCCACCCAGGGTGAAATTCTCATAAAACGGCAAGGTGGTTTCGAGGCTGGAGCCCAGCCGCCCGATCAGCAACACGGAATTGCGGCCGAAGCTCATGGCTTGCCGAGCTTCTATTTCGAGGCGCTCGTACTCGCTATCGGCATTGAGCGCAGTCGCACTGTGAAAATAGCGCAGCCGGAGCAAGCGACCGTCTTGTGGCAAGGCCACGTCGTCGAGCTGATCGTAAATGGCGCTGAAGGTGTAGCCCCCGCGCTTTTCCGTGACATCGGCCAACAGGCTGCCGGCATCGGGCCGGATGCTGGCATGCCCGCTCAGGATACCGGCGCGCAACTCGCCAAAGCGGCCAAACACCGAGCCGACTTCCAGTCCCACATCCGTGGCCCGGAATTCGTACTCCAGAGGAAAGTTTCCGGTCAGGTAGTACTCTCGAAAATCACTTTTGTAATGCACATACGGCGCGACAAAAAGCTCGGACTGCAAGCTCAGTGGCTGATACCACTCGCTGAAAATGCGCTTGTCCCGCCCGACTTCCAGCTCGGTACGCCACTCGGCATCCAAACGGTTCAGCCAGGCCCGTCGCAGTGAGGCGAGCGCCGAAAAATCAGCCTGGCCGGCAAAGTCCGAATACAGCGACACGCCGAAGCGCACAAAATCACGCCCCGGCCGCTCCTCTGGCACGATGTATAGCTCGCTGTGATCGTCATCTAGCGGCAACACGTCATAGGTGATGCTGGAGAAATCCCGACGTGCAAACACGGTATTGATGCGCCTGTGCAGGCTGTCCATGTCGAATGTCTGGCCGGGTTCCACGTCCAGCAATCCCGCCATCACACGCGGATTCACCCACTGGGTCGGCGCCACACTGACCTTGCCCAGAACCGGCACCGGCAATTGTCTGGCTGCAACGCTTTGCCGCCAGACCGCATAAGAAGCTTCATCAAGCTGATAGCGCTGCAAGGCCACTGTATGCGCCGTCACCGCCTGCTCGCCAATCTTGATGAGTTCACGCGCTTTTGCAAAATCACCGGCACTGTAGCCATCGAGCGCTGGCTTGATGAACACATCCGTCGGCGTCAGCGTGGCGATTTGTGAGCTGAGGTTGTGCTGCATGCTGATGCCGATCACTTGCGCGCCGATACTGAGCAAGGAGCCCAGTTGGTCTTCGCGGAACACAGGCGTGGACACATCGACAGCAATCACCACATCGCCGCACAGCTTGCGCCCTTCGGACACCGGCAGGTTCATGGAAATACCACCGTCCACCAGCAGGTGGCCGCGGTACGGAATCGGCGGGAACACGCCAGGCACGGTCATGCTGGCGCGCATGGCTTCGGCCAGCATGCCTTCGCCGAGCACCACAGCTTCGCCGGTCACGATGTCGGTGCCGATGGCGCGATACGGAATGGGCAACTTGTCAAAATCATCGGTAGCCGTTGCGTGGGTCAGCTCACGAAAGAAAAGGCCGATGTGTTGCACGCCGGCCACATTGCGCGGCGCCTGTAATTGCAGATCACGCAGGCTTAAACTGAAATCAAAATAATTGTTGTAGTCCTCGCGCTTGCGGAAATACGGGGTATCGCTGCGGCGGGGCTTGTCGGCGAACACGTAGCGCCAGTCTGCGTCCACCACCATGCGCTCGGCTTCTGCAACGGAGGTTCCAGAAGCAATGGTGCCGCCGGCAATCGCTCCCATGCTGGTGCCGACAATGCAGTCATAGGGCACGCGCATTTTTTCCAGCGCCTTGAACACGCCGACATGCGCCAAGCCGCGGGCGCCGCCGCCGGACAGCACCAGCGCAATTTTGGGCCGCGGCGCCGTTGCCGCTATCGCTGCTGCGTCCTGTGGGGCCACGTTGGCGTCAGCCACCCTATCTGCCGACGAGAATGCCGACGCGGCCTGCGCCGCCGGCCACGCCTGCAGCAGCCCAGCAGCGCCCAACAACAGCACACCGAGTGGCTTGCTCACACCGCCTCCAACGCCTCGGCAAGACGAGTCACGCCGACCACTTCCATACCCTCGATGGTCTGCTTAGGAACATTGCCACGAGGCACGATCGCGCGCGTAAAACCATGCTTGGCCGCTTCTTTCAGCCGCTCCTGGCCATTGGTGACCGGGCGGATTTCGCCTGAAAGCCCCACCTCGCCAAACACGACCAGATCGGTGGGCAAGGATTGCCCGCGCAGGCTGGACGTCACCGCCAGCAGCAAGGCCAGATCAGAACCGGTTTCCAGCACCTTCACGCCGCCCACCACGTTCACGAAGACATCCTGGCCCACGGTCGCAATGCCGCCATGCCGGTGCAACACCGCCAGCAACATGGCGAGGCGATTCTGGTCCAGCCCGACAGCCACGCGGCGTGGATTACCGTACGACTCGTCGACCAGCGCCTGCACTTCCACCAACAGTGGCCGCGTGCCTTCACGAGTGACCATGACGATGGAGCCGGGAATGGGCTCGCTGTGCCGTGACAGGAAAATTGCCGAAGGATTGTTCACTTCGCGCAAGCCACGATCCGTCATCGCAAACACGCCCAGCTCGTTCACGGCGCCAAAACGGTTTTTCACGGCACGGATAACGCGAAAGCGCGAGTCGGCCTCGCCCTCAAAATAGAGCACGCAGTCGACCATGTGCTCGAGCACGCGCGGCCCGGCCAGCGCGCCTTCTTTGGTGACATGACCGACGAGAAACAAGGCGCAGCCGGAATGCTTGGCATAGCGTGTCAGCAATGCTGCCGACTCACGAATCTGCGACACGCCCCCGGGGGCCGACTGCAAGGCCTCGGTCCAGATGGTCTGGATGGAGTCGACCACCAGCACACGCGGCTTCTGCTCGCGTGCGGTGGCGATGATGTTTTCGACGCAGGTTTCCGCCATCAGGTTAAGGCGATCAACCGGCAGCTCCAGGCGCCGCGCACGCATGGCGACTTGCCCCAGCGACTCCTCCCCCGTGACATAAAGCGCCGGCAGTGTTTGCGCGAGATGCGTCAGGGTTTGCAGCAGGATGGTGGATTTGCCGATGCCCGGGTCGCCACCGATCAGCACGACCGAGCCAGCCACGAGACCCCCGCCTAGTACACGGTCGAGCTCGGACAATCCGGACGGCACCCGTTCTTCGGCATCTGCCTTTACCTCGGACAGGCGCGTCACCACCGCCACCTGGCCGGCATAGCCGCCCGCGCGCGGACCTTTGGGAGCGGCCTCGCGCGTCATTTCGCTCAAAGTGTTCCAAGCGCCACACTCACCACACTGGCCGGCCCACTTGGGAAACTCCGAACCACAGGCGGTGCAGGCATACAGATTTTTGGTCTTGCTCATGTGAACCGGCATTCCTTGATGACTGATCGCAAACACAGACAACGGGCCGCAAACGCATGGCCGTGCTGCCGCTGGTAACGTCGGGGCGACGCCGGGACAGCGCCGGGCCAAGGCCGTCGTCGCTGCACGACAAGCTGCTGACAGGCGTTTTCAGCAAGCGCTTAACAGGATGGCCGGATTGTAGGCATGACACGGAGGAAAAGGCAGGCATAAAAAACCCCGCCAGAGGCGGGGCCGGGTCCGTGGGTTGGCGCGGACCATTACGCGGCGTATTGCCGCTCCTTCGCTTGCACCATTCCTGTTCTCGAAGCCTGCACTTGAGGCCTGTTGTGGAGAGTTCAGAGATGGCGCGGGCGAAACTCGGGATGGCTGGCGAGCACATCCATGCTGGCATCGTCTTCTGCTTCGAACAGGGCATCCGGATGCTGGCGATACATGTGCTCCTTGACCTGACGTGCCTTGGCATCTTCACGCACGGTAATCACCATGAGGAATTTGCCGGCGGCAATCGCGTCATGGAACGGCGTCAGTTTGTAATGCTCGTGGCTGATGCCCACCATGCCGCCGACCCAAGCGCCGAAGCAGCCTATCGTGGCCGAGACAAACAAGAAGGCGCCCAGCCCCATCTGCAATCCGAGCGGCTGCGCCACCGCAATCCACAACGCAAAGAGCAGGCCGCAGAGCCCGCCGATGATGGCGCCACGCTCCCCGGAGTGAATG
>JAUXNL010000273.1 GCA_030684415.1 Moraxellaceae bacterium
CGGGCGAATGATACTCGCCGGTCATGGCCGGACTGCCAAACGCGTCACACAGCCCGCACGGACAGGCATAAAACAACTCAATCACAGGTGGTCATTCATGCTCATGTTCCGTCAATTAGGCGCCGTTGTGGCGCTGGGAACACTCTGCGGCGTTGCCGGCGCAGAAAACATTACCCCGAATCTCAAATTCAACGGCTTTGCCTCGGCAACCGTCGCCGTCGTCGATGACCCTCAGGGCGGCGCCTATATAGACGACATTTTCGGCTATGGCGGCGTGACCAAAGATCCGGAGTTTGGTCTGGAATCCCTGATCGGCCTGCAATTTGATTACCGCGTCAGCGACAAGACCAATCTGGTGGCGCAACTGGTGGCCGAGGGCCGCAACTATTACGACGTGCGCGCCGAGTGGGCCTATATTGCCCATGAACTGAATGACAGCTTGCGCGTTCGGGCTGGCCGCTTCGCTCTGCCCACCTTCATGTATTCCGACACGATCAAGGTCGGACAGTCCTATCCGTGGGTGCGTACCCCGGTCGAGGCCTATGCCGGCGTACCGGTAACCAACTTCGATGGCGTTGACCTGCTGTACCGCAAGCCACTGGGCGACTGGAACTTCAATGCTCAGGTGCTGGTTGGCGGATCGACTACCGAGTTGTTCCGCACCCGTAATGCCCATGGCTTCAATCTCAGCCTGTCCAGCGAAAACCTGACCATTCGTGGGGGAATGATCGCTTCGGACCTGACGTTTCCCGTCACCTGCAGCCCCATAGTTCCTTGCCCATTGGATGTGAAAGACGAGAAAAACGTTTTCTCCAATCTGGGCGCCGTCTATGACGATGGCACATGGTTCGTGGCTGGCGAGCTGGCACAACTCGAGATTAACGGCTGGCTGAATGACTGGAATGCCGGATATGTCAGCGTGGGGCATTACGTTGGAAAGTGGCTGCCCTATCTGCTGGCAGCGAAAATCAATACTTACAATGGCGATGAGTGTGTGGCCGTTGCATTTGGCCTCTGCCCCATTGCGACCCAGTACAACGAACAAACCACTTATGCCATCGGCGCCCGGTATGCCATTTCCTCAAATCTCAGTCTCAAGGCTCAGGTCGATCACGTACATGACTTCAATGGCTCAGAAGGCTTTCTGGCAGGCGGGCCGACGCCACCAGACTCCTTCAATGTCTTCACTGTCAGCCTGACAACATCATTCTGAGGATTGCATCATGAGCATTCGCCAACTTTTCCTCGGCATGGGCATTCTGGCAGGGGCCACCCTTGCTCACGCCGACATGGTGCTGGTCGCCAACCCGTCAAACAGCTTGAGCTCTCTACCGCAGAGCCAGGTCAGCCGGCTTTTTCTCGGGCAGACCGGCACGTTCCCGGATGGCAGCCGCGCCATTCCCCTGGATGTTGAGGGCGACTCCCGAGCACGGTTCTATCGCGATGTCCTCAAGCGCCAGCCCGACCAGATCGAAAAATACTGGGCACGAATGATTTTCACCGGCAAGGCCCAGCCCCCGCGTGAAGTGAAAGCCCGCGAAGTAAAAGCATTGGTCGCCGAAACGCCAGGCGCCATTTCCTATATCGACAGCAGCCTGGTAGATGCCAGTGTGAAAGTCATTCGCGTAGAGACGGGCTCCTGACCACCCGCCAGTAAAGACAAGGCCCGCTTCGGCGGGCCTTGTCTTTAATACGCCACACGCTCGCCATACCAGCGGGGTTTGGTTGACGCTCCACAGGCCCGCCGATATGATGCGCGTCCTTTCGCGGTACCCGATGGCTGGGTAGCAAAATGGTTATGCAGCGGACTGCAACTCCGCGTACACCGGTTCGATTCCGGTCCCAGCCTCCACTCTTTGCACGTCCCTCCCGGCGCGTCAGCGCATCAACAAGCCACCTGCCCGGGTGGTGAAACTGGTAGACACAAGGGACTTAAAATCCCTCGGCCGCAAGGCTGTACGGGTTCGATTCCCGTCCCGGGCACCATCCGCTTTGTTCGACCAACCTGCCTTCGACGTCTCATGCCTGCGTGCTAGACTGCGCCGCTTCACGGAAGCACCCAAGAACTACCCAAGAACTACCCGCCCTTCAGGATCAGCCATGCTGCCCGCCCAGCTCACGAATCGCCTGCCCCCTGCCCTGCAATCACAACTCACTCCGCGCCGCCAACGCATCAGCCTTGCCCTGCTGGTGCTGGCCTTGCTGTACTCGCTGCTCGGCTTTTTGATGCTGCCCGGTGTTGTCATCAGCCAGGCAAAAAAATTCGTGCAGGATGAGCTGAAGCTGGAGCTCAGCATAGAGCGTCTACAGGTCAATCCCTGGCGGCTCGCCGTGCGTATCGATGGCCTCGGGATCAAGGAGCCGGGCGGAGAAACCCTGATTGCCGCGCGCAGCGTTTTCATCAATGCCCAGTTGTGGCACTCGCTCTGGATGCGCGGCGCCAGCCTCGACGAACTCGACTTGCTAGAGCCGTATGTCAATGCCCGCCTGCGCCAGGATGGCTCGCTCAACCTCTTGCAGTTGCTCCCCCCGGAAGACCCGGCCTCAACGGGCGACACTGCTTGGCGCATCGGTAAGCTCGGCATTCATGCCGCGCGTATCGACGTGCACGACGACAGCCGGCCCACGCCCTTCAGCACGGTGTTTTCACCACTGAACCTGGCACTGACAGAAATCGGGTCACGCCCTGACGCCGACGGCAATTACAACCTGCGCGCTGAAACCGGCGAACAGGAGGTCCTGGAGTGGGAAGGCACACTAGCGCTTCAGCCCCTGCGCTCCACCGGCACACTTGCCATCAGGGGTCTGCGTGCCACGACCCCTTGGCGCTACCTACAGGACGATCTACCTGTCGTGGTGAAAGACGGACGTATTTCGATCAAGGCCCGCTACGATCTCGTGGCCGCTGAAGAAGTGAAGCTGAACCTTGCCGATGGCCAGATTTCGGTAGACGACCTCAAGCTGCATCAGAAATCGGCGAATCCGCTGCATGTGGCCTTGCAACATATCGAACTGGCGGGCCTCACGCTGGCCTGGCCCGCCAGTACGGCCGGTTTTGACTCCGTTGTCGTGCAAGACTTCCAGTTGCTGGACAAGCCTCTGGCTCCGCCACTGGCGGCGTTCGGCAAACTCTCTTTTGCAGGAGGGCGTTATGAGCCGCAGCCAGAGAGCGTCTCGCTCAAGTCACTTGTCTTGAACGACTTGCTGCTGGCAGACACCCCGGGCAATACGGCACTGATGGCCTTACCCAGCCTTGAATTGCATGCACTGTCTGCCGACATGGCCACACAAATGGCGCATGTGAGCCGGATTGTCCTGAACGCCGGAAATGTTGCCGTCTTGCGCGAAAAAGATGGCGGACTGAACTGGGAACGCCAACTGGCGGCACTGGAAAAGCGCGTAGCGGATGGCATGCCGGCATCCACTGGCAATACAACGGCCTCGAGCGCGAACAAGACAACAAGCACCATGGCAAACAGCGCAACCAGCACGTCCGTTGGCAGTGCAGCCGCCGCCACA
>JAUXNL010000274.1 GCA_030684415.1 Moraxellaceae bacterium
CCGTATTGGTCCAGGCTGAGCGCGCAAAAGTTGGCCACCTCGGCCATGGCGCCGATTTTGAAGCGGGCCAGGTTGTAGCTTTGCAGCGCGGCGGCGCGGCACAGCTCATAAACCATGTCGTTGCGGATCTGATCGATGGGCTTGATCTTGCTGACTGGCACCAGGTTGCCGCTGGCGTCGGCCCAGTAGCCGTCGGGGATGTTTTGAGTTTCCATAAAATTTCTCCAGGTTAAAAAGTTTTAGTGAACCGGCGCGCCGGCCGGGCGGCCCTGCGCGGCCAGCTCAAGGCGCTGGTGGGCGGCCAGCATGGCGCCGCTGGCCGCGCTGGTGCAGCAGCCGTGGTGCTCGGCCACGGCGATGCAGAGGGTTAGCAGCGACTCGATCAGCACGGCGTGCGACGCGCCGTCGGCTGCAATCGAGAGCTTGATCGACAGGGCCAGCACTTGCGCCTTGCGCAGCGCCAGGTCTTGCGGGCTCATGACGCGCACTCCACATCTCTGCGGTCCACGCGCAGAGCAGCCTCATTGCCGGCCGGGGTGAGGCCTAAGACCCGGCCACCCGACATGCGGGGGGCCAGGCACGTTGAGTGCTGCACCTGGCCCAGGGTGCGCATACAGCGCAGTTGCCGCTCGATGCTGTGGCGCGGGCTGCCGATGAGGCGCTGCAAGTCGGCCAGCGTGGCGGTGCCTTCCTCCAGCAAATGCCAGAGGATGGAGGGGCGCAGATAGCCTTTGCTGCTGGCCACTGGCACGGGGATGATGGGGGTGGTGGCGTTCATTGCAAACCTCCGGGCAGGTTGATGTAGCCGGCAATGAAGCCCAGCGTGGCCGCCAGCGCCCCCAGGAAGGCCAGCACCAGCACGGTGGCGACCACCAGCGCCAGGCGGCTGCCCGGCTCCACGCCCTGGTCGATCACGCCCTGGTCGATCACGCCCGGCGCAAACGGGTAGCGCTGCTGGGCGGTCGGGGCTGAGCAAGGCAGGGAGCACTCGGCGCGGGCCGGGCATTTGTAGCCACCGGTGCATTTGCCGTAGTCATTGCAGCAGTTCATGGCAGCCTCCTGGCGCTGATGCGGCAAGCGTCGGGGAAGTTGCACATGGCCGCGATCACGGCCTCGAATCCGTCGCTGTAGATGCCATAGACGTGGCGTATGAAGTTGTCCGGCGTGGTGATCTTGATCAGGTAGGTTTTCATCTTCAGCACCCCCCCACCACTTGCGCATCCACCTGCGGCCAGCCGGCGCGGGCGGCGGCGTTCATGGCCTTGCACACCAGGTTGTTCACCACCAGGGGGAAGCACAGGCTGCGTGCATCCGCACGCTTGCCACCGCGTGGGATGTGGATCAGGCGGGAGCGGATGGCGTCGGCCGCGTCCGGGGCCATCACGTCTTCATACTTGAGATCGAAGCGGGCAAACTTGTGCTTGAGGTATGCCTCCAGCTCGCTGTCCAGGGCTTCAAGCTCCACCACCTCGCAGCGCTGCATCACTTCGCGCACCTCGGCGTTCTGGCTGCCCAGGCGGTCGCGCAGCTCGGGCTGGCCGATCAGGGCCACGCCGATCAGGCGCTGCATGCC
>JAUXNL010000269.1 GCA_030684415.1 Moraxellaceae bacterium
GGCGCCGATATCGATAATCGCCACCGTACCCTCAGGACCACTGGAAACAGAGTCCCCGATCAGTGTGAAGGCCCGCTCCATGGCGTAGGCCTCGACATCGACCACCTTGGAGACCAAGCCGCCAATCTCGAGCGCATCGACACGCAGCTCGACGTTTTCGTTACGGGAGGCGGCCAGCAGCACTGTCACCCGGGCCGGATTGTTCTCCAGCGGCTCCACCACCTCGAAGTCGATGCTGACTTCTTCCATCGGGTAGGGAATGTACTGGTCGGCCTCAAGGCGAATCTGGGACTCGCGCTCGTCATCGGTCAGATCGGCGTCCATCTCGATGATCTTGGTGATCACCGCCGACCCAGCCACGGCAACCGCCGCCTGCTTGGCGGAAGGCTTGGCGCGAGCCATCAGCTTCTTGATGGCCTCCCCCACGCCTTCCACGTCGTTGATGTTCTTTTCGACCACCGCGTTTTGCGGCAAGGGCTCCACCCCGTAGGACTCCACACGGTAGCGGTCACCTTGACGGCTCAGCTCCAGCAGCTTGACCGAGGTGGAACTGATGTCCAGCCCGAGCAGCGCGGAGTTTGTTTTCCGAAGGAAGGGCAGCACGATTGGATTCCCTTTTATTTTTTCTATGGAAAATGTGCACTTACGTCACATTTATGTACAACTACATTAAATACTAGTCTTATCACGAGCGCAATTGCCGTACAAGACCTGCATCCGCGTATAATCCCCTGCCGGGGCTGAATTGCTCACAATAAAACACTCAAGCGACTGATAAATAATGATTTTTTCAAAAAAGGCAGGCATGTGGGAGCGCATTGTGGCGCTTTTGCTCTTTCCATTTTGTGGCTTGCTGCTCACTCTGGCAGGGCTCTATCTGTATCTGGCGCCACGCCTGCCTGACGTGGAAACGCTCAAAGAGGTCCGTTTTGAGACCCCCTTGCAGGTCCTGTCCCGCGATGGGCGGCTGATTGCCGAGTTCGGCGAGAAGCACACTGCCCCTCTGCGCTATGAGCAAATCCCCCCCTTGCTCATCAAGGCCATCCTGGCAGCAGAGGATGACCGCTTCTTCGAACACGAAGGGATCAACGCTAAAGGACTGGCGCGTGCGTTTGTCGACATTGCCCGCACCGGCTCCATCCAGTCCGGCGGCTCTACCATTACCATGCAGGTCGCCAAGAACTACTTTTTGTCATCCGAGCGCACTTTTAGCCGCAAGTTCACGGAAATCCTGCTGGCCAAAGACATCGAAGACACGCTCAGCAAGGAAGAAATCCTTTCTCTTTATATCAACAAGATTTTCCTGGGGCACCGGGCCTACGGCATCGGCGCTGCCGCAATGGTCTATTACGGCAAGAAAGTGGACGAGCTGACACTGGCGGAAATGGCCATGATTGCCGGCCTGCCCAAGGCGCCGTCGGCCTTCAACCCCGTGAATAACCCGAAGCGGGCGCTCATCCGCCGGGACTGGATTCTGGGGCGCATGCTGGGCCTGGGGTATATCGACCAGGCCCAGCATGATGCCGCTGTGAAGATGCCTGTTGGCCTCAACTTCCGCGCCACCTATGCCGACGTGAATGCGCCTTGGCTGGCCGAAATGGTGCGCGAAGCGCTGGTCAGCCAGTTTGGTGACGACATCTACCTGTCCGGCTACAAGGTCTACACCACCGTGTCGGCCAGCCGGCAAAACGCTGCGTCGCGAGCGGTCATTGACGGCCTTCTGGCCTATGACCGGCGCCACGGCTGGCGCGGCGCAGAAGACAGCGGCGCCACCGCACTTGCTGTCCGTTATCCGGTCGGCGGCCTCGTCGCAGCCCGCATCACCACGCTGACCGAAAAAGGGGCTGATGCCGTGCTGAAAAATGGCACCGCGCTGTATATCCCCTGGGAGAACATGAGCTGGGCCCGCCCCTATGTGAACGTCAACCGGGTGGGGCCTTCGCCCAAGAAGCCGGCGGACATTCTCAAGGAGGACGATGTGATTCGCGTGCGGCAGCGGGCGGATCAGCAATGGGAGCTGGTACAAGTTCCGGCCGTACAAGGCCAGCTCGTGGCGTTGGATCGGGATAGCGGCGCCATTGAGGCGCTGGTCGGTGGCTTCGACTACACCAACAGCAAGTTCAACCGCGCCATTCAGGGTTGGCGTCAGGCAGGCTCGACGCTCAAGCCCTTCATTTATTCACTGGCGCTGGAAAGCGGCTACACGCCCGCCAGCATCATCAATGACGCCCCGCTGACCTATGGCGAAGGCGCCAATGCCTGGCGCCCGGGCAACTCGGATGGCGAGTTTCTGGGTCCGATTCGCTTGCGACGTGCGCTGTACATGTCGCGCAACACCGTCTCGATCCGGCTGCTGCAAGCCGTGGGCATCAGCGAAGCCAAGCGCTATCTGACCCGCTTCGGCTTTCCGGGTGATCGCATGGAGCAAAACCTGACGCTGGCGCTGGGCTCCGCCGAGGTATTGCCTCTGCAGATGGCCGCCGGCTATACCGCCATCGCCAACGGCGGACTGCATGTCACGCCCTACTTCATTGACCGGGTGGAAGACGCAACCGGCAAAGTCCTCTTCAAGGCGACGCCCAAACGGGTGTGTCGCCAGTGCGAAGTGCCGGACCCTTTACCGGCCCCCGACGCCGCTCCGAGCGAAATTTCGGGAGAGGGCAGCAGGATTACCGTCACAGAGCCTCCGGCACCCGCCATGCCTTTTGTGCCCGACTACCCCGTGGCGCCGCGCATCATGAGCGCCCGTGCGGCGTGGCAGATGCAGACCATTCTTCGTGATGTCGTACTCCGAGGCACAGGCCGGTCTGCGCTCAGCCTCGGCCGTGGCGACCTTGGCGGCAAGACCGGCACCACCAACGACGCCAAAGACGCTTGGTTTGCGGGGTTTGGCGGCGATCTGGTGACGGTGACCTGGGTGGGCTTTGATCAACCCCAAACCCTGGGCCGCGTGGAGTACGGTGGATTTGCCGCACTCCCACTCTGGAACAGCTTCATGGGGCCGGCCCTCAAAGGCATCCCTGAATATCACCCGCCCATGCCGCCAGGCCTCGTTGCCGTCCGTGTGCGCCTGGACAATGGCCAGCGCACGACGGAAGGCGATCCGGACAGCTACATCGACTGGCTGCAAGTTGAAAAGCTGCCCGCCGAAGCCCCTGCCGGTAGCTCGGAGGCCGATGCCATGCCCCAGGCGCGTCCCGAGGATATCTTCTGACAGCTTGCTGAACCGGGCTTTTTCAGCCCGCGTCCGGCACCTGCCCGGAATCGCCCCACGCTGAGTCCATCACTCCAGCGTGATGGATTCGCGACCCAGCCATCTCTGGCCGGGAAGCCGCTTGCTGAACAGCGCTTTTCAGCCAGCAGCGAAGCGAAGTCACTCGCTTCGCCCGGCCCCCCTGCCGAAGAGCTGGCCCTCCAACCACCAAGGGCTTGTCGAGAGACTCGAACACAGGCGGCTTCGAATTATTCAGAGGCGCTCTGGACACTACGGCTCGCCACTCCATCGGCCATCTCGAAAAGGCAGCCGATCAATCTCTTGTTCAGGCCATCACCCCTCAGACAAGAGCTCATCACAGCAGGCATGGAGTAAGGCCTGGCACATCGATCATCCACGGCAAAGCGCCTGGAAGAGAGGACGTCGCAACATTCGGCGACGCTGTTTCAGCGCCGCCGCGCCAAGCGCACATGAAAAAGCCCGGCAATGCCGGGCTTTTTTGTACCGCAAGTTCGCAGAACAGGCTTTTCCACAGACCTCAGGCCTTGGAGAAGCTCCGGCCGCCGAAGCGCTGCTTGAACTTGTCGATACGGCCACCGGTGTCCACCACCTTCTGCGTGCCCGTGTAAAACGGGTGGCAGGCGGAACACACATCAAGGTGGATGTTCTTGGTCATGGTGGAACGGGTCTTGATCACGTTGCCGCAAGAGCAGGTCGCGGTGATCTCGTTATAGGCGGGATGAATGCCAGCTTTCATGATCGTTATCTCCAGAGAATGGTGGATGCGCCATCGCCCCCCTGCGTCAGCCTGTTTTTCGCAAAAACACCGGAAAAACCGCATCTAGCAGGAACGATAGTCACACTCTCTTGGCCCACCCCGGCAGTCGCTTCGCCGGAGCCTGGCGCAACAAGGCCGCGAATCCTAGCAGAAGCCCCGGCGCCGACCAAGCCCGCCTGCACGATGGCAACAGGCGGAGCAGACAAGCTGGTAAGCTCCCGCGTCATGACCCGGCACTATCTGCAACTGGCCCTGCCCTCTCCGCTACGCCAGACCTTCGACTACATACTGCCCGCCCGGATGGACCCGCCTCCCCCGGTGGGAGGGCGCGTGCGCGTGCCTTTCGGTCGGCAGTCGCTGCTGGGGATTGTGCTGGGCATCAGCACGCATACCACTATCGACGAAAGCCGCCTGCGCCCGGCAGATGAGTCGCTGGACACCGAAGCCCTGCTACCGGACTCGCTATTCCGCTTGCTGTGCTGGGCGGCGGACTACTACCAGCATCCGGTGGGCGAAGTCTTCGATACCGCGCTCCCGGTGCTGTTGCGTCAGGGCGAAGCACTCGCATCAGCCGGCGAACTGCGCTGGCGCACGACCCGGCTCGGCCAGCTCTTCCCGCTGGACGGCAACATCCGGCGCGCCCCAAAGCAGCTAGCCGCGCTCACCGTGCTGAGGGAACACGCTGACGGCATGATCCCTCCACTACTGGCAGGGCTTGGCATCGAAAGACCCACACTGCTTGCCCTGGAAAAAAAGGGACTGGTGGAGTCCGTGCACATCGCTCCGCCGGCGCGGGAGCAAGCCGTGCAGTCACTGCGTGAGGCGCCTCTGGCGCTGCACGACGAACAGCAAGTGGCCGTCAGTGCAGTCATCGACAGTCTCGGTAGCTTCCAGCCTTTTTTGCTTTTTGGTGTGACCGGCTCCGGCAAGACCGAGGTCTACCTGCAAGCGATTGCCGCCACCCTCGCCCGCGGCGAACAAGCCTTGGTACTGGTGCCGGAAATCGGCCTGACGCCGCAGACCGTCGCCCGCTTCCGCGCCCGCTTCATGACCGACATTGCCGTGCTGCACTCCGGCCGCAACGAGCGCGAGCGCCTGGAGGCCTGGCGAGCCGCGCGCTCCGGCCGCGCCGGCATCATCATTGGTACGCGTTCCGCCATTTTCACGCCATTAGCCAGGCCCGGACTGATCATTGTCGATGAGGAGCACGACCTCTCTTTCAAACAACATGAAGGCTTCCGCTATCACGCCCGCGATCTCGCCGTCAGGCGGGCACAGTTGGAAGGCATTCCCGTACTGCTGGGCTCGGCCACTCCCTCCCTGGAATCACTGGCCAACGCTGGCGCCGGCCGCTATCGCCTGCTGCGACTGAAAGAGCGTGCCGCCGGTGCACGCACGCCCGACTTTCACCTGATCGACCTGCGCGCGCAAAAAATGCGGGAGGGATTTTCCGAGCCGCTGCTGAAAACCATTGCGGCCACCCTGAAAAAGAACGAGCAGGTGCTGGTCTTCATCAACCGGCGCGGCTTTGCGCCGGTACTGCTCTGCCATGAGTGCGGCTGGCAGGCCCACTGCCAGCGCTGTGATGCGCGGCCGACGCTGCATCGCCAAGCCGATGCCGGTCGCTGGCGACTGCATTGCCATCACTGTGGAACCGAAAGCCCGCCGCCCCGCCACTGCCCTTCCTGCGGCGCCACCGACCTACGCCCGGTCGGGCTTGGCACCGAACGTGTCGAGGAGTTGCTGCGCGCCGAGTTCCCCAAGGTGCCGCTGTTCCGGGTGGATCGCGACAGCACACGGCGGAAAAACGCGCTCCATGACCTTTACCACGACATCCAGGCCGCCGGGCCGGCCTTGCTGGTGGGCACACAGATGCTCGCCAAGGGACATCACTTTCCGAAAGTGACGCTGGCCGCACTGCTTGATGTGGACGGCGGCCTGTTCGGTGCCGACTTCCGCGCACCCGAACACATGGCCCAGCTCATCCTGCAGGTCGCGGGGCGCGCCGGACGCGCCGACAAACCCGGCCTTGTCCTGCTGCAAACGCGTCAGCCCGAGCATGAGCTGCTGCGCGAGCTGGTCCGCAGCGGCTACCCAGCCTTTGCCGAGCGCGCACTGGCCGAGCGGCGTCAGCTCAACTTTCCGCCAGCAGGCCATCTGGTGCTGCTGCGCGCAGAAGCTACCAAGGCCGAATTACCGACCGAGTTCCTGCACGCCATCACCACGGCCGCCGCCACACTGGATTGCCCGGAGGTTCAACGCTGGGGCCCGGTGCCCGCGCCCATGGAGCGACGTGCTGGCCGTTTCCGTGCCCACCTCTTGCTGCAATGTTCCCAACGCGGGCCGTTGCGCGAATTGCTGACCAACCTGATCCCCCTTGTCGAAGCGTTGCCGATGGCGCGCCGCGTACGCTGGTCCGTTGATGTCGACCCACAGGATTTGTCCTGACATGCCGCTGGCATGCCGATTCTCCTCAGCCGCCAGAAGACATTCGCATCAGGCCGCAGGCCTTTAGCCGCGGGCTGAAAAAGCCTAGGATGGGCGTTTTTTCAGCAAGCAGTTGGGGACAGGGCTTTTGCAGCACACCACCAGCTCCCCCCTTTGTCGCCATCTCCTCCGCACTCAAAAGCGGAGGAAAGCGGCCCGCGTATCGCGATCAGGCCTCCACGCCGTTTGACCGCCTACTGAAAAGTGCTGTTCATGCCTCGCCCGGCTCAGGACAGAGTATTTTTCAGCACGCCGTCAGAGAACCTCGCGCACCCCAAGAGAACTTCCTGCGGGACGCAGGCGTGGCGACCTGGCGCTTCGCCACCACGCCACACCACAAGTGCTCGTCGTTCCCGTGCCAGCGGCCGCCGTGCCTTCAAGCAGTGACGGCCATTCCTGACGTCGGCAACGCGGTTGTTGCAAAGGCTTCTTGGCGCAGATGAGCTTTCCGCGCTGTAGGGTTTCGCCGCCGGCTTCGCTACAATCGCGCCCTTGTTGCACGGCCACCCTCCTGTGCTGAAACACCCTGAAGCCCCGCTCCCGAGATGCATTGATGAAAGCCCAGCTCGACGCCCTGCTTACGCACGCCCTCGCCACCCTGCGCGCAGAGGGCACCTTGCCCGCCGACTTCCAGCCAGTGGTGCAGTTCGAGCGTACCCGCGACCCCGCCCATGGCGACTGGGCCAGCAATATCGCGCTGGCCTCAGCCAAAGCCGCCGGCCGCAAGCCACGCGAAATCGCCGAAAAACTGGTGGCAGCCCTGCCGGCGAGCACCGTAGTCACCAAGGTGGAAATTGCCGGCCCCGGCTTCATCAATTTTTTCCTGTCGGCCGACAGCCGCTTCGCCGTGGTGCGCCAGATCCTTGACGACGTCAACGCGTTTTCCTCGCCCGACATTGGTCGTGGCGAAAAAGTGCTGCTGGAATTTGTTTCCGCCAATCCCACCGGCCCCATGCATGTCGGCCATGGCCGTGGCGCTGCGTATGGCTCGGCACTGGCCAACATTCTCCGCGCCACCGGCTACAACGTGCAGCGCGAGTACTACATCAACGACGCGGGCCGTCAGGCCGACGTGCTCGCCGTCTCGGTTTACCTGCGTTATCTGGAAGCCTGCGGCGAAGCAGTGAAAATTCCCTCGCGTGCCTACCCCGGTGACTACGTACAAGTCTGCGGCGCCGATCTTTTTGCCCAGCAAGGGCGAAAATTCTTTCGCGCATACGCCGACGTGATCGCCGGCCTGCCAGAAGACCCCGAAGGCGAAGGCGATGCCATCAAGGCGCAGAAAGAGATGTATCTCGATGCCATCATCGAGCGAGTGCAGACATTGCTGGGCGCTGACTACCGCACCGTGCAGGACTTCGGCCTGAATGCCCAGCTCGACAGCATCCGGTGCACGCTCACCGCTTTCAACGTGGAGTTCGACCACTGGTTTTCAGAACGCTCCCTCGTCGACAGCGGCGCCATACAGCGTGCGCTCGACCGCCTCGCTGAGCGCGGCCACAGCTACCGGCAGGACGGTGCACTCTGGCTGCGGACCAGCGCACTCGGCGACGAAAAAGATCGCGTGCTGGTGCGCGACAATGGCTTGCACACTTATTTTGCCGCCGACGTGGCGTATCACCTCGACAAGCTCGATCGTGGCTTCGACACGCTGATCGACGTCTGGGGTGCCGATCACCACGGCTATATTGCCCGCGTGCGCGCCGCCATCGAAGCGCTCACCGGCCAGAGCGACAAATTCCATGTCTCGCTCATCCAGTTCGTCACACTGTCGTCGGGCCGCATGGGCAAACGCTCGGGCAATTTCGTCACGCTGGCGCAACTGATTGAAGAAGCCGGCTGCGATGCCACACGGTTTTTCTACCTTACCCGTTCGCCCGAGCAGCACCTGGAGTTCGACATTGACCTCGCGCGCTCGGAAAGCCCCGACAATCCGGTTTACTACCTGCAATATGCACACGCGCGTGTGTGCAGCATGTTCCGCGAGTTGGCCGAGCGCGGCCTGACGCACGATGCCGATGCTGGTTTTGCCGCCCTCGGCAACCTGCCGGACAGCCAGCTCGACGAACTCATCAAACGTCTGGCGGCCTGGCCCGAACAGATCGCCACTGCTGCCAAGAATCGCGCGCCGCATCAACTCAGTTACGCTCTGCGCGACATCGCCCAGGACTTCAGCACTTGGTACAACGACAAGGCGAACAAAGTGCTGGCCGACGATGCCGACTTGCGCAATGCGCGTCTGACCCTGGCGCTGGCCGTCAAGCAAGTGATTGCCAACGGCCTCGGCCTGCTCGGCGTGAGCGCGCCGGACCGGATGTAAATCCGGCCCCGGCGCCGAACCCCCTCTTTTGAGCAAACGACACATGGCCCGCGCAAAAACTCAGGCACGTCCACCGGCAAAGAAAAAACCGCAGAGTGGCGCCCGTCGTAACAGCGCCCCCGCGCGCAAGACGCCACCGGGTTGGCTGTGGCTGACCGCCGGGCTTGTCATCGGTGTGTTTGTCGCGTTCCTGATGTACCTCTGGGACCGGCGCGAGGAGCACTTGCCTGCTGTCGCGCCAGAAATGCGCACAGCGGCGGACGTGGCCGTAACGCCTGCACCGGACAACGCCACGCCTGCGGCCCCGCCCCCCACCACCAATGAAGAGCCGCGCTTCGACTTCTACACCCTGCTGCCCAATCAGGAAGTGCTGCCCAACCGCAAAACCGCCGATGCGGCGAGTCGTGCCGCCACTCAGGTCAAACCCGCCGAGCAGGGCGACCGCACGCCGCACATCCTGCAGGCAGGCTCTTTCCGCAGTGAAAAAGAAGCCGACCGCCGCCGTGCCCAGGTCTTGCTGCTCGGCCTGCCGGTGAAGACGCTGAAAGTCAGCACCGCGCCCGGCGATGACTGGTATCGCGTTGTCGTCGGCCCGTTTGAAGGCAAAGAGAAAGCCGAGGCAGCCCGTGGCAGCTTGCGCGCCCATGGCGTCGACACCATTCCGCTCAAGCAGTAGGTGCTGCGCTAACCGCTTGCTGAAAAACGCCCATCCCGGGCTTTTTCAGCCCTCGATTCCGGCACCTTTCCGGCATCGCTCCACGCCGAATCCATCACGCAAGCGTGATGGATTCGCCCCCCACTC
>JAUXNL010000271.1 GCA_030684415.1 Moraxellaceae bacterium
AGCGCCGATAACGACGCGCCGTCCTTTACGTCCGCCGCGATCACGGCCGCGAGCGAAGACGTGGCGTACAGCTACACCGCGACGGCGACCGATCCGGAAGGCCAGCCGCTGACCTTCAGCCTGACCGCGGCGCCCGCTGGCATGACCATCAACAGCACGAGTGGCGCCATCAGTTGGACGCCACCCCAGGCACTGGCGGACTACGTCGCCAATGTGACGGTGCAGGTGAATGATGGCGGTGTCAGCACGACGCAGTCTTATGTCATCAATGTGAGCGCAAACGACGACGCACCGCTGTTCACGTCGACGCCGGTGATCGTGGCCAACGAAGGCGTGGCGTACAGCTACGCCGCCACGGCGATCGATCCGGAAGGCCTGCCGCTGACCTTCAGCCTGACCACCGCACCGGCCGGCATGAGCATCAATGCCAGCACCGGCGTTATCAGTTGGACACCGCCGCAAACGCCGAGTGACTTCACCGAGAACGTGACGGTGCAAATCACTGATGGCGCGCTCACCGCCACGCAGTCCTTCGTGATTGCAGTGACGGCGGGTAATGATGCGCCGTCCTTCACTTCGACCGCGGTCACCGTCGCGAGCGAAGGCGTGGCGTACAGCTACACCGCCACGGCGACCGATCCGGAAGGCCAGACTCTGGCGTTCAGTCTGCAGACAGCTCCGGCCGGCATGAGCATCGATGGCAGCACCGGCGTTATCAGTTGGACGCCGCCGCAGGCACTGGCTGATTACACGGCCAATGTCACTGTGCGCGTCAGTGATGGTGAGCTGACGGCCGATCAGGGCTTTGTCATCACCGTGAGTGCCGATAACGATGCGCCAGCGTTCAGCTCAGTGGCCGTGACCGGCGCCAGCGAGGGCGTGGCCTACAGCTACACCGCCACCGCGACTGACCCGGAAAACCAGCCGCTGACTTTTAGCCTGACCACCGCGCCTGCCGGCATGAGCATCAACGGCAGCACCGGTGTCATCAGTTGGACGCCACCCCAGGCGCTGGCGGATTACACCGCGAACGTGACCGTGCAGGTGAGTGACGGTGGTGTGAGTGCCACGCAGTCGTATGTCATCAATGTCAGCGCCAGCAACAACGTGCCGGTGCTGACCTCGACAGCAGTCACGGCGGCGAGCGAAGGCGTGGTGTACAGCTACACCGTCACGGCGACCGACCCGGAAAACCAGCCCCTGACCTTCAGCCTGACCACCGCCCCGGCCGGCATGAGCATCGACAGCGTATTCGGCACGATCAGCTGGATGCCGCCGCAAGCGCTGGCCAACTACACGGCGAATGTCACCGTGCAGGTCAGCGATGGCGGCGTGAGCACAACCCAGTCGTTTGTCATCACCGTGAGTGCGCAAAATGATGCACCGGCGTTCACCAGTACGCCGGTCAGCGTGGGCACTGAGGGCGTGGCCTACAGCTATGCGGCCACGGCAGCAGACCCCGAAGGCCAGACTCTGGCGTTCAGCCTGCAGACGGCCCCGGCCGGCATGAGCATCGACGCCAGCACCGGCGTCATCAGTTGGACGCCGCCGCAAGCACTCGACGCCACCAGCCATCCGGTCACGGTGCGCGTGTCGGACGGCGTGATGACCGCCGATCAGGCCTTCACGATTGTGGTGGCGGCACAGAACGATGCGCCGACCATCACCAACGTGCCCCTCACGATCCTGCAGGAAGACTCGTTGTATCAGCACACGGTCACGGCAAGCGATCCGGAAGGCCAGACGATCACCTTCAGCCTGTTGATTGCCCCGGCTGGCATGACGATTCACCCGGCCACGGGTGTGATCAGTTGGACACCGCCACTCAACTCGAACGCCAGTGCCAATGTCACCGTGCAGGCCAGCGATGCCGGCGGCCTCGGTGTCGCCGCACAGGTGGCAACGCAGTCCTTCGTGATCGTCATCACCCCGGAGAACGATGCGCCGGAAATCACCAGCACGGCCATCACCAGCGTGCTGGAAGACACGCCCTACAGTTACCAGATGGTGGCGGTCGATGCGGAAGGTGATCCACTGACCTGGAGTCTGCTCAACGGCCCCGATGGCATGACCTTGAGTGCCAGCGGTTTGCTGGAGTGGATGCCACCGCAAGACTCCAACGCATCGGTGAATGTGGTGGTGGAGGTGAGCGACGGTCAGCTCAGCGGCAACCAGTCCTTCACGCTCAGCATCACCCCGGTGAACGATGCGCCGGTCATTGATGTTCTCAGTCCGGAAGCCGAGCACAGCACGGCACTGGCCAGTTACAGTTGGCAGCCGCTGGTGTCCGATATTGATGACGACACCGGTTTTGTCTGGTCGCTCACCGGTGCCACACATCCGGCCGGCATGAGCATCGACAGTGTCACGGGTCTGGTGAGCTGGGCGGCGGCCAATACCACCGCCGGCTCATTTGACGTGGTGGTGCGCGTGGCCGACCCGGCTGGCGCCACGGACACGCGCAGCTTCACCTTCATCATCGAAGATGTCGACGGCGATGGCGTGGCTGATCACGGCGACAATTGCCCCGTGCTGGCCAACCCGACGCAGGAAGACTTCGACGGCGATGATGTTGGCGATGCCTGCGATGACGACGACGACAACGACGGCATTCCCGATCTGGTGGAGTTGGCCAACGGCCTCAATCCGAAAGATGCAACCGATGCCGCCGGCGATCGTGATGGCGACGGCATCAGCAATCTCGACGAATACCTGGACTGCGTCGTCACCGACGATGCGCAGTGTCTGGCCATCTCCATCGACTCGGTGCCACCCGTCGTGACGGCAGGCCCGGCGCAAACCGTCGCGGCCACCGGTTATTACACGCTGCTGCCGGCCGGAATCACGGCAACCGCGGTGGATGCCATCGACGGTGTGCTCACGCCCTTCATCTCCGAGATTGATGGCCGCAGCCCGGCGGCTGTGCCGGCCCTGCGTTCGGGTAATCACGTCATCACCTGGGCGGCGCGTGATCGTGCTGGCAACATCGGCTACGCCTTCCAGACGCTGGTCATCCAGCCGCAGGTGACGCTGGGTGGCGTGCAGAGAGTGGGCGAGGGAGTGACGGCCAACAGCTACCAGAACGCCAGCGTGACGGTGCGCTTGAGCGGCCCGGCACCCTCGTACCCGGTGCGCGTGCGCTACAGCTTGAGCGGCACGGCAAGCGCGGCTGATCACAACCTGTCGGCCGGCTGGCTGACCTTTGCGGCAAATGCCACCGAGGCCACGCTGACCGTCGGCATTCTCAACGATGGTATTGCCGAGCCTGACGAAACCCTGGTCATCACGCTGGAAGAAACCGATGGCCCCATTACCTTGGGCGCCAGCCGTCAGCACACGCTCATCATCACCAGCCAGCCGCTGCCCCCAGTGGCGGCCTTGCAGGTGGAGCAGCATGGCGAGCGGCGGCCGGTGGTGTATCGCGATGATGGCCCTGCGGTGATCCACCTGCTGGCCAGCGACCCGAATGGCGACGCTCTGAGCGTACGCTGGGAAGTGGGCGTCAGTGGCACGCTGAGTGCCGACCAACGCTCGTTTGCCATGAACGCGACGGCCTTGGCCGTGGGCAGCTATACCGTGACCGTGCTGGTAAGCGACGGCCTGCATGTGGTGCGTCGCGATCTCACGCTCGTGGTGGCCGAGAGCCGGCCCTTGTTGTCCGCTGAAGACGACAGCGATGGCGATGGCA
>JAUXNL010000292.1 GCA_030684415.1 Moraxellaceae bacterium
CGGGCCTATGCCCGTTCACGGCAGGGTATCCGGAGTGAGCTAGCCCAAGGTGAACGTTTCCGGGCCGGGCATGTCCGGTAGGGATTTTTGCCGATCGACAAAAACAAAAAAGGCGCGAATTTCGCGCCTTTTTTGCCTTCCGGATGTGCGATCAGCCAGGGAAGAAGTTGAGCGTGTGATTGCCGCTCCACACTTCAACATTTGCCTGGCCGAAGTTGAACCCGCGTACGGCCGCTGCAATCTTGCTCGCCAGTTCGTCATTACCGATCTGGTTGGAGACGACACTGCAACTGGTGACGGAGCCGTCCGGTGCGATGGTCAGCTTGAGAGTGATGGAACCTTCAAGGCTGGGGTCATCACGCAAGGCGCGCTGGTAGAGGTTGTTCAGACGGCCACCGTTCTGGTCGAAGACCTTGCGGATTTCTTCGGCCGTACGCCGCGACTTGCCATCCTTGTTGACCGGCCCAGAGGCCGTTGCCGCACCCTTGATGCCACTTTCGACACCCTGGAGCTTGGCACCATCGCCCATATAGCCCTTGCCACCCGCTTTGCCACCACCGAAGCCGGTGCTCTGCGGGCCACCATAGCCGCCGGACGCCAACGCATTGGAGCCTGATCCGGCACGGCTGGTCAGCATGGCACGACTGGTGCCGGCTTCCTTGGTGTCGGTAATCAGCGGGCCACTCATGGGAACATCAAAGGCTTCGCGCAGACTTTGCAGTTGATCGATGCCCGTGTCCTTGAGTGCCTTGGAGGCGGTTTCACGTGCCTTGGCCTTTTCCACTTCGGTCGGCTTCGGCTTTTCCTTGGGCTTTTCTGCAGGCTTGGGCTCTTCCTTCTTCAACTCCTCTTTGGGAGGAGGGGGAGGGGGAGGCGGCTCAACCTTGCGCTCGACCACGCGGGCAATACGTTCAGGCAGTGCTTCAGCCGTTTTGCGATCTTCTTTTGGCACCTTGATGAACGGAATCACGATCGTGAACAGCAGTGCCAGCAGCAGCATGATGATCGTGATGCGGCGTTGGCGTTCAGCGTCACTCGGCAAGTGATCCCAGGGCAACATGCCATCGAGCATGTAAGGAGAGGACTGCATCATGGCTTCTTCCCTCCCTTCAGCACGGCAAACGAGATCTTCGAGTAGTCGTTCTCGCTGCAAGTGGCCATGACCTTGCGCAGCACGTTGTAAGGCGTGCCTTTGTCACCCAGGATAGTGATTTCGCGCTCGGGAATACCATCTGCATTCAGCGGTGCTGGCACCTTGCCGGAGCGGTATTGCAGCTCAGTGGCCAGTGACTTGATCAGCGGTGTCTTACTGGAAGCAACCTCAGCCACGGACGCCACACTCACGCCCTGCACCAGAACATCGGTACGCGTGATCATGACGACCAGGTTTTCCTTGGGCATTTTCTCGGCCAGCGACGCCGGCAACTGCAAGACCTTGGTATCCGGCAGCTTGGCAGGGTTGTCCGAGTTCACCAGCAGGAAGAACACCAGGATGGTGAAGATGTCCATCAGTGAGGTCAGGCTGAGTGCGGCCTGTGCCTTGTGGCGCTTGGAGCGGCGCTCAATGCGCATGGCGCGTGCGTTCTTTTTCATCGCGCAGCCCCTCCTTTCTGCGGATCTGCCGGCGCATCGCCAATACCGACCTCAGGGAAGAGGGCATATTTGGCCATGGTGCCAGTAGCGTCACTTTCCACAATGCGCACCGCGTCCATGGTCTGGATCAGCACGTCATATTCGGTTTCCGGCTCCAGCAGGATGGTGGCCTCATTGACCAGCGGATACTGCACTTTCACTTCCCGCAAATAGTCGTTGAGAGACTTGAAGTCTTTGCCATCCTCAAGGTTCGGAATGATTTTCATCGGGCCGGTTTGCCGGTCCGCCACAATGAACCGGTCGGCATACACCATGACTTCCAGCACGAGCGTTTTCTTCGGCTCGTTGGCAGAGGGTGCGCCGTCGGCCTTGGGCAGGGAGACCTGCAACACGGCGACTTGGGTGAAGACAGCGTTGAGCAGCAGGAACGGAATCAGGATCACCATCAAATTCATGAACGAGGTGATATTGAGTTCCGCTTCTGTCTCACGCGTCCTGTTACGCGAGCTCATGATCGGCTCCTCTTGTCGTTGGGGCCGAGCTTATTCTGCGGACTTGGCGCTGAGCTGACGCAGCGTATTGAGGAACTTGATCGATGCCATTTCCAGGCTTTCCACCACAGAGTTGGTCTTGTTCTGCAGATAGGAGAAGGCCAGCAGCAGCGGGATGGCGACAATCAGGCCGAACAGGGTCGTGTTCATGGCAACCGAAATGGACTGCGAGAGCAGGTCACCCTTGATGGCGGGGTCGGCATTGGCCACTGCCTTGAACGCGGAGATAAGGCCTTGCACCGTACCGGTCAAGCCGAGCAGGGTGGCGATGTTGGCGAAAGTGGAAACATAGGAGGTGCGGGCTTCAAGGCGCGGCATGACTTCCATGAGCGCTTCTTCCATCGCGGTTTCCACATCTTCCACACGGCGTGCAATCAGGCTGCGGTTGATGCCATAGCTGAGAATGCGGCCGATGGCGGCGTCGTTGTCCTTGACCTTGTCCAGTGCGGGCTTGAGTTGGCCCTTGGAGATCAGCGGATAAACGTCATCCCAGATGGCTTTGTTGCTGGCAACTACCTTGGCAAGGTAGAGCGCACGCTCGATCACGATACCCATGCCGAGAAACAGCACCAGCAGGATGGGGTACATGAAGAAACCGCCTTCCTGAATAAACTTGATTGCAAACATTGCGAAGCTCTCCTCTCAAAACCAAGGTTGTAAGTATGTTGTCCGTCCGGCGCCGCCTTGGACAGCGTCTGGACGGGTTTTAGCAAAAACTGTCAGGGCTGTTCGAGTGTGCGGTGAAATTCCACTTCACGACGTAATACGTCGCGGTCGAGCGGTTGCAGGGTTTCACGCAGGATGGATGTACTGATTTCCTTTTTGGGGATTTCGGCACGCTTGTCCTTCCAGGGCACGATATTGAACACGGCGGGCGCTTCCTGGCTCCCGATAACATCGGTTTGCGTGCTGCCAGGCTCTTCAGCCAGTGCGCTGCCGGCAAGGCTGGACAGCAAAATCACGTGTAGCCATTTCATGGTGTGTTCTCCTTCGCCGGAGCGGCGGCGGAATCGGCGGCCGGATCAGCAGGAACCTCTTCAGTCGAGGCTCCTTCCGTGGTCGTTTCTTCTGTAGTGGTTTCTTCGACCGTTTCAGGCGGAGGTGCAGGGCGTGCGGGGGGCTTGTAGGTGCCTGTACGTCTTTGCAAATCCACAATCCAATTGGCAACGGCCGGGTCTGGCTTGCTCTGCAGTGACTGATAACGCTCGTAGTGCGTGAGGGCGTAGGGCAGGTCGTGCAGGTAGAGGTCGGCCAGAACACCAAGGTTGAAGTGCACCTTGGCATAGTTCGGGTCGAGCTTCAGGGCCTCTTCATAGGCATTGCGGGCATCAGCAAATTTGCCCTGCTCACGCAGTGAAATGCCCAGCAAGTTATAGGTGTAGGGATTGCGTGTATTGATTGGCAGTGCTTGCTGCAGTCGCGCTTCGGCATCGGCATACTTTTTTTGCTTGAGCAGGATGACCGCCTGGTTGACGAGAGGGCCGGAGAGTTGGGGAGCCTTTTCTGCAACTTTTTGCAGAAGCGCAAGCGCCTCATCATCCTGCCCGTTCGCCATCATGCCCATGGCCTTGGCGTAGTCGCCGGCAACCACGGCAACCGCCTGCTGTTTGCCGGCATCTGCCGTTACGGTCGGAGAGCGCGACGTATCTTCCGCGGCTTCGGCCGGCTTTTTCTCTTCAGGCTTTTCCTGGCGCTGGAGCGTGCCGGCCGCCATGCGTTCGCGCAGTTGGGCGACCAGATCGGGCTCGGCGGCCTCTGCAGCAGAGGCTTCGACAGGGGTGTCCGTATCAGTGCCACGCTCTTTGGGTGTGCTGGCGCAGCCACCCAGCAGGGCAATCAGCGCTGCCAGTGAGGCGGTAGTCAGGAGGTGGGGAGTTCGCATGGCTGGCCGTCTCAGTAAATCACGTCAACATAGGTTTCAGACTGCTCGCGCTTGTTGTAGCGGCCGGGTGACAGCTTGGCGAGGGCATCGAAGCTCTGACGGACAAAATCGTCATAGATGTTCTGCTTGACCAGATTTGCATTGGCAATATAGAGGTCAAGCGCCTTGTCTTCGAACGGAGTGGCCTGCTCTTCCAGAAGAATGGCGTATTGCTCCAGTTCCAGTTCGTTCAGGCCTTTGGGGCGTTCGCTGCCCATCAGATCGGCTGCCAGCTTGCGGTAAATTTCGGCAATCTGGTAGTTCGACGCGGTGGTGAATTCAGCCACGCCAATAGCGGCCACTTTGGAGTAAGTGTCGAGCGCCTTTTGCATCGCAACACGCTTGCTCGCCAACGTCTTCTTCAATGGCTGGCGCAACTGGATGGCGGCAAATTCGTCGTAAACAGGCTGGCTCAAACGGAACTTGGCCATGGCGCCCAGATAACTGGTGCGTGCAGTATTTTCGGCGCCGGCGCGATCGAAGCTCCGTGCGATTTCACGCAGCATGTTCTGTACTTCGCCCGTGTTGCCCTGTGCGACGTAGAAATTGTGGATGCGGAAAAGCGCTTCCATATTGGTGTCGATAGGCTTGGGGAAGGTGGCAATGTACTTCCGGTAGACGCGAACCGCTTCTTCGCCCCGCTTCGACTTGTCGTACATTTCGGCGGCGGTCCACAGTGCCTGACGGGCAAGCTCCGGATCAGCTTTCATGCTGCGTGCGGAGATGCCCTCATATTCGGCTGCCGCGAGATCGAGCTGGCCGGTCTTCTCATAAGACAGGGCGAGCTTTTCCGGAATGGTTTCGTTCAACTCGTTGCCCGGATACGTGTTGCGGAAAGCGACCAGCATCGGGATGGCTTCGGCGTAACGCTCGGCATTGAGATACATGGTGGCGGCGTCAAACTCGGCGCCAGCCTTGAACTTTGCATCGGTGGCAACGCTAGCGGCACGCAGATAGGCCGCCACTGCGCCATCAACATCCTTGCTGTCGCGCAGCTTTTCCGCCTGCTTGTAGACAGAGGCTGTCAGGCGGCCCTGATACTGTTTGCGCTGTTCCGGCGTCAGGTCGTTGTAGGCGAGTACCTTGGTGTAGGCAAACTCGGCGGCTTCAGGGCGGTTCAGGTCGAACTCGCCATCGCCCATGACCATCCAGGCTTCCTTGACAACGGCATCAGGTGCTGGCGGCTGCAACTGGATGACAATACCGGCAGTTTTCATTGCGCCGGCCAAGTCCTTGTTCGCAATCTGGTCGTTAGTCAGGCCTTGCAGCAAGCCCGGGGTGTTTTTGTCGCCGGGGAATCTTTCGGCGAATTTGTAGGTGCTGGCCGTGCGCCGTGTCCACCAGCTTTGCTTGGCGTCGGCGCTCATCTGCGGCAGGTCAGGCTCCTGTTCGAGATAGGCGACCATGGCGAAGTAAGCCGCTTCTTCCGGTTTCGGATTGGACGGGTAGTCGTAGGCGGTCTTTTCAAATTCGGTAATGGCGTCATCAAACTTGCGCGCCGCAAACAATGCTTCGGCGAGCAACTGGTTGATCGTCAGCGCTTCGGACTCAGGCGGATTCAGGGCCAGATGCTGGCGATACCAGCTCGCGGCTTTCAGGTAGTCATCAGGCTTCTTGGACTGTTGTGCGACCGCATGCTGGTGTTTGGCCAGATCGATGATGTGCGATTGCAACAGGGGCAGCAGGTCCTGGCGGGTCTGCGCGTTAACTCGAGCCCAGAACTCGCTGGAGGGGCCATAGCGCTTGACGAAATTTTCCTTGGCGGGGATGACCTCGGAAGGAAAGCCACCTTCTTGATAGGCACGGATTGTGGCCGAACTGAACTCGGGCGCCTGCGAGTCAAAAGGATATTTGGCGACAAAGTAGTCGAAGGTTTCGGCAGCGTTCCGGTAAAGGCGCTTGCTGAGATAGGTTTCGCCGAGGTTCATGTAAACGTCGGACTCGTAGTCCTTGGCCCCGGTTTTCTTGAAGTAGGCGTCGACAGATTTGGCGCCATCCTGCTGGATGAAGCCGAGGCTGATGATGTTGTAAGTGTCAGCCAGCAGTTTGAGCGATGTATCAGTAGGCGGCGTGGCGCTGGTTTTGGCTTTGGCTTGCCATTCCTCGACCACTTTGAAGAATAGCGGTTGGGCCGCTTCGTAGTCGGATGCCTTGTAAAGCGCCCAAGCCTGCTTGTAGAGCGCTTGGTCGCGGAATTCAGTATTGCCTTCGGCATTTACAACAGCGGCATAATTGTCGGCGGCCGCTGCGAAACGGTTGATTGAAAACTCGTATTCGGCAACACGGAACTGTGCTTCGGTGGCGTACTGGCTGCCGGGGTATTCATCGACAAGCTTGCGCAGGATGACAACAGACTCCTCGCGCTGATTGTTGAGGTCGTATGCCTTTGCCAACTCGTAATAGCCATTGGCCTTTTCCGGGCCGGGGGCGGCATTCTTGACGACGTCCTCATACAGGGCAACTGCCTGCTTGTAGTTCACTTCGGGCCTTTTCGGCTGAGGTTTTTTGGCTGCTGCAGCGGTGTCATTCCGATCCCGGCTGCTGGCCATGCCTTGCATGAAGCGCTCGTAAAGTACTTCTTCGCTTTCGCCTGCGGCAACGCTGGTGGTGGCAGCCGTTTCATCGTCTTCACGCGCCTGCGACGTCGACATGGTCAGTTCTGCCATGCGTCGCATGGTGTCGAGACGGGCATTGGGGTCGCGGAAGAGGGCCAGTGCCGTTTGGTAGTTGCTCAGGGTTTCTTCAGCACTTTGTGGGGCAAGCTCCTCGGCCTCAACAATGATCTGACGTGTTTCGAGGTCTGCCAGGGTGGCGCCACTGAAGCGGCTTTTATTCGTCAGCGGGCTGGCGGGAGGCTCTTTGGGCGGAGCGGCGCAGCCTCCCAGCAGGGCAATAGCCATGGCAAGCGGGGTCAGGCGGACAGCAAGCGACATACGGGCACTCATGGCTACGGCTTCTCATTCAGACCGGACTGCTCGCGCAACAAGGCGGCATCCTGCAAACGGGCAATATTGAGGTGAGCTTCTGCAAGATCATTCTTGAGC
>JAUXNL010000293.1 GCA_030684415.1 Moraxellaceae bacterium
GCTCACCAGCAACCAGATGTCATCATCGGAATAATCGGGGTGTGCGGGCATGGCAGTGTCGGGCGAGCCGTAGCGGATGATCCAGAAAAGCTGGCCATCGGGAATATCGGTGACGGTGCGAGCGCAGGCGAAATTGCGTGGGGGTGGATTGAACTGGCTGGCCAGCACGCCCATGCCATCACCCCGGCGGCCATGGCAGGTCGCACACGAAACGGCACGGCCACTGCCCTCGTAAAGCCGGCGCGCACGCGTCATGTGGCGTGATGTGGGCAACACCGGGTTTTCCAAGACCAGAAATTCGGCAGGCGCAGACTGGGTGAAACGCGGCTGCGGGCAATCCGCGGGTGCCGCCGCAACGGGCATCGCCCACAGCAGGGCGAGCAAGACGCCAAAAGCCTTTCGTTCTGCGCCACCTCTCTCCGGCCTTACTGTCATGCGTGCTTCCCCGTTGATCTACAAGGGGACTATCCCCGCAAGCCAACAGCAAGGGGATGACGCAGGTCAGGAAAGCGGGCATGAGGGCAAGGACGCTCAGGCCGGCGCTTTACTCGACAGGTCGGCAATGGCGCGCAGCACGTCGCGGCGGCTGATCTGGCCCACCAGACGCCCGTTGGCATCCACCACCGGCAGGCGCCGGCGCCGGTGGTTCAAGAAAATTTCCGCCGCCGTGATGATGCTTTCATCGGGGCTGATGGTCTCCATGGCCGCTGTCATGAAATCACTGACCAGGCCGCCGCCCATATTGTGATAGACGGACTGCAGCACGTCCTTGAGGCAATCGGACTCGGAAAACACGCCCACCAGCTTGCCGTCCTGCACCACCGGCGCACCGGAAATGCCGTTGTCGAGCAGTGAACGGATGGCCTGATCGATGCTCATGTCGGGGCGCAGCGTGACCAGCTTGTGCGCCATATAGTCCGCCACGCGAATGGATTGCAGCATGAATGTCTCCCTGGGAGGTCTGGGTTTCCTGCCGGCATCATCGCGCAGGCCATGCAGAACTGTCCATGCCGGGCAGGCGTACGCCCTACGCGGCAGGGACAGGCATCACCTGTCTCCTGTCATTTACCGGCGGATACCGCAGGCGCTGACGCGCC
Organism: Moraxellaceae bacterium; assembly: GCA_030684415.1. Lineage (GTDB taxonomy): Bacteria > Pseudomonadota > Gammaproteobacteria > Pseudomonadales > Moraxellaceae > UBA2031. The sequence continues at coordinate 1,098 of JAUXNL010000293.1, forward strand.
GCCTCAACATCATTTTGTCACCCCCTCATCACACCGCCGTCATGACCTGCGCCTAGTGTCCGCCAGACTTCGACCGACCAAGGATATGCCCATGCTCCCGCTGCTCCGCACCAGCACCTTGCTGCTGGCCGCCAGCCTTACCCTGACCGGCTGCGACGATGACAACAAAACCAGACCAGCCACCACCGTCGCCACACCAACACCCGACTTCGCTCTGCCACCGGCCGCAGGCAGCCTGCTGCCGCACACGGTGATGACCACCCACACCACTGCTGGCGGCGACATGGTCCAGATCCGCAACGGCGGATTCGGCTCGGCCATGGTCGGCCACCCGACCAAACCGGGTTATTTCTACGCGCTGACCGACCGTGGGCCGAATGCCGCCACCGCCGCCGGTGTCACGCCGTCGGGCATCATTTTCGTGATGCCGGATTACACACCGCGAATCGGGCTGTTCCGGCTCACCACTAGCGGCAATGTCGAACTGGTACAAAGCACCCTGCTCAAGGACTGGAATGACCGCTACATCAGCGGCTTGCCCAACGACAGCTTTGGCGCCACCGGTGAAACCCCCTATGCACTGGGCGGCGGCACCGTATCGCTGGACCCGGACAACAACGGTACGGCCGGCTTCGACCTGAGTGGCCTGGATGGCGAAGGTCTGGTCGCACTCAAGGATGGCTCGTTCTGGACCAGCGACGAATACGGCCCACACATGGTGCATTTCGACGCTGACGGCAGTGAGATCGGCCGTATCAATCCCTTCCGTGATGACACCCGCAACCGCAGCAACCGCTACCTCCCCGCCGAACTGGCCAAGCGCTGGCCGAACCGCGGCATGGAAGGTCTGGCCATCACGCCTGACGAAAAAACCCTGGTTGGCATCATGCAATCCAGCCTGGACAACCCCTCGCAAGCCGCGGCGCGCAGCACTGACCTGACGCGCATCGTGCTGGTGGACATGGAAACCGGCGCCACCCGCCAGTACCTGTACCGGCAAGAGGCCAACGGGCACTCCAATTCGGAAATCTCGACACTGACCGCCAACAGCTTTGCCGTGATCGAGCGCGATCAGAAATTCTATGGCCGCAACGGCACCGGCAGTGGCACCGGCGCCGGCAACATCTTCAAGCGTGTCTACAAAGCCACGCTAAGCGGCGCTACCAACATCGACACCAGCAACAGCGCCCTGATTGCCAGCCATGCCGACATCACCGATGGCGGCAACCTCGGCCTGCTCATCCAGGGCAAGACGCTAGAGCAGTTCATCAAGGACAACGGCGCCGCTGGCTGGACCACCCTGGCCGGCTTGGGCATCGTGCCCGTCAGCAAGTCTCTGATCTTTGATGCGGTCGCCAACCTCAACTACCCGCACGACAAGATGGAAGGGCTGTGGGTCATTGATAGCACTACCCTTGGCATCATCAATGACGACGACTTTGCGCTGGAGCCGGACGGCAGTGGCGGCATCAAGCAAAAAGTTCTGCATAACAGCCAGGTGGACGGCAACAGGCTCTATGTGGTGAAACTGACCACACCCATGTTCTGATGCATCGACATCTGATGCGTCGACATCTGCCGCCCCAAGCGCAATGCCGGGCGGCAGATGCCGAGTTGCTGTCGTCTCTCGGGCGGATGCTTTCCGCTCTTCACACTGCCTTACTTCCTTTCACCTCATCTCCTGCCAGACAACTGAGGCGGCTTGGCTCGACCAGCGGCCTCGATGCACATCAAGGCAAAACCTCTGGCCAACCGGCGGCCGCACCGGCTGGGGTATACTGCCGGCCCGCGTCCCGCCGTAGTCCTGCCGGAGTTCGTCATGAGCCAGACCCCCGATACTGCCCAGCCCTCAGCCGCCAGCCCCATCAAGGTCGAGCAAGGCGTGAAGCTGCGTGGGGCGGAAAAGGTGGCGCGGATTCCGGTGAAAGTGATTCCCACCGTGGAGCTGCCACGCAAGCCGGACTGGATACGTGTGCGCATCTCCAATCCCGGTGAAGTGGCGCGCATCAAGAGCGTGCTGCGCGAGCAGAAACTGCACACCGTCTGCGAAGAAGCGGCCTGCCCCAACCTGCCGGAATGTTTTGGCGGTGGCACCGCCACCTTCATGATCATGGGTGACATCTGCACGCGGCGCTGCCCGTTCTGCGATGTGGCCCATGGCCGCCCGAACGCGCTCGATGCGGACGAGCCACGCCATCTCGCCGAAACCGTGCACAACCTGAAGTTGAAATATGTGGTGGTGACATCCGTCGACCGCGACGACCTGAAAGACGGCGGCGCCCAGCACTTTGTTGACTGCGTGCGTGAAACCCGCGCACTCAATCCCGATACCAAAATCGAAATCCTGGTGCCGGATTTCCGTGGCCGCATGGACATCGCCATCCGCCTGATGCGCGAATGCCCACCCGATGTGTTCAACCACAACATCGAAACCGTGCCGCGCATTTACAAAGCCATTCGCCCGGGCTCGGACTATCAGCATTCACTGACGCTGCTGCAGCGCTTCAAAGAAGAGTGTCCAGAAGTAGCCAGCAAATGCGGCATCATGGTCGGCATCGGTGAAACCAAAGAAGAAGTGTTTGCCGTGCTCGATGACTTGCGGGCGCACAATGTCGAACTGGTGACCATTGGCCAGTACCTGCAGCCCTCACGCAACCATGCGCCAGTCGACCGCTTCGTGACCCCGGAAGAATTTGCCGAATACGCCGACTACGGCCGCCGTATCGGTTTCCGCAATATCTGGAGCGGCCCGATGGTGCGCTCGTCCTATCACGCAGATCTGCAGTTCGGTGGCGTTGCCGTCGAAGACGTGAAAGCCGCCAGGGCCGGTCAGCTCTGACACTGCGCGCATGAATTTCGGCGAGCAGTATCTTGAACTGCGCACCTGGCTGATCACCCATCCTGAAGCCATTCTCGTGCTGGTGTTCACCATGGCCATGGTCGAGGCCGTGGCCATCATCGGCGCCATCGTGCCCGGTGTTGCTCTGCTGTTTGTGCTGTCGGTACTGGCCGCACATGCCGACATCGGTTTTGTGCCACTGCTGGTGGCCGGTGTTGCCGGCGCCATGGCCGGCGACGGCCTGAGCTATGCCATCGGCCGTTATTACCAGCATCGCATCGAAGGTATCTGGCCTTTTCGCACGCACCCACAATGGCTGGCCGGCAGTGAGGCCTTTGTCGAAAAGCACGGGGGCAAAAGCATCATTTTCGGCCGCTTCATCGGCCCGCTGCGTGCCTTTGTACCGATGGCGGCTGGCATCTTCCGCATGCCGCCGCTGTATTTTCTCTGGATGAATTTCTTGTCGGCACTGGCCTGGGCACCTTTTCATCTGGTGCCCGGCTGGAGCTTCGGCCAGGCCGTGGCCCACCAGTGGATGCCGGGGCGGTTGCAGTTACTGTTTCTGGGCGGACTGCTGATTGTGGTCGCCATCCTGTGCTGGCTGCTGCCGGCACTGGAAGCGCGCCTGGACGCCCGCCAGTTGCACACTCCCCGCCCCAACAGTGGCGCCAATCGAGCCCTCGACGGCATGCCACAGCGACAGCACCTGGCGCGATGGACAGCCGCACTGGCGCTCGCCAGCTTTCTGCTGATAGCGCTGTGCCGGCCGTGGCTGGCGCCGCTGGATCACCTGCTCGCTGCCGACCTGTTTGCCCTGCGCCAGCCGGCGGCTGATCACTTGTTTGTGGTGCTGGCCACGCTGGGCGACCGCCAGAGCCTGCTGCTGTTTGGCGCCGTACTGCTGGGCTGGCTGTGTCTGCGCCGCCAGTGGCAAACCGCCGGGCTGGTGGTGCTCACGGCCGTGGCCGGCCTGCTGCTGCCAGAGCTGCTCAAGCTGCTGTTCGCCGTGCCGCGACCCACGCTGGTGGTGAGCCCTCCGGCGTCGTTCTCGTTTCCGAGCGGCCATGCCTTCAGCACGGTACTGGTGTGGGGATTTTTGCTGGTGTTTCTCGGCCGCCTGCTCGCACCGGGCTGGATGACGGCCATCCGGCCGGTGTTGCTGGGCATGATGGTGTTCACCATCGCCTCGCGCCCTTATCTGGGCGTGCACTGGGTCAGTGATGTGGTGGCTGGTGGCCTGCTCGGGCTGGCCGCCGTGGCCCTGCTGCGCTGGCGCTGGCACCAGATGCCGCGCCCGGTACTGGCGCCGGTGGAAACACTGGCGGTGGTGGTGCTGGCGCTGACGCTCTCGTGCGTGCTGGTGGTCTGGCCCCAACATGACGGTGCCATGGCCCGACACACAGCGCTGGCCATCCCTGCGCCCTGACAGCGATGGCCTCTACGAGTACTCCTTAACCCGCCTCAATGCTGACAGCTCTACTCCTGACGGACTCGACTCTCGTTTTCTCCGAGCAAAGCGACATGAGTCGCAGTCGACACTCAGCAACGCACACAATCCACCGCGCCAGAGGCCTGACAGGGACACTATTTTTCAGAGACATCCGGATGCACCGGCGGCACCTCGACGACGGCAGCGTCAGGCGCTAGCGCCGCCCGCACAGCCGCCAGCGTGGTGCGCGTCACCGGAATATCGAGTACGGCCACCGCACGCTCGGCATAAGGCAAGGCCTCGGCAGCGCGCCCCGACTTCAGCAAGACATCCGCCAGATTGTTGAGCCCCGGGCCGTATTGCGGTTGGCGGCGCACCAGCTCGCGTAACGTCGATTCAGCGCGTGCTTTTTCATTCAGTGCCAGTGACGTGTTGGCCAAGCCCAGCCAGGCCGTTTTCTGTTCCGGCCAGTTCAGCACCGCGCGTGAGAAGCCGGCTTGCGCCTCCACCACGGCGCCGGCTTTTTCCATCAGGGCCAGCTCACGGATGACAGTGCCCGGCTCCAGCGTGTCAGGCAGGCGTGCCGGGTCCAGCAGCAGCGCCGCCCAGTGATCGCCGCGCGCCCAGGTGCGTTCAAACACGGAAAAATCCATGACGAGATTTTCCGTTCGCCCAGACCGCAAGGTGATTTTTTCCCGCGCAGGATCGGCGCCCACCACTACGGCAAAATGCCAGAGCGGATAAATGCCGAGCCCGTTGTTTTGCAACACCAGCACGGGATAGCCCTGTTCCAGCACGGTCAGCAACATGGGCAAGTTGCCCGCCACGGGATAGACCAACCGACCGTTGCGGCGCGCCGTCACAATCATTTCCAGTGCATAGCTGCCACGGCGGCCGGGCACATACACCTGCGCCACCAGTTCGTCTGGCGTAACGACCTTGCCGCTCCAGGCCATCAGCGTTGCCAGCGCGGCCGGGCCGCACTGGTAATCGGCCTGAGGAAAAAACGGCACATCCGGCACCTGCAGAGGAGCGGTAATGGCGCTTTCTGGTGCCGCTGCCACGGCCGCTCGCCAAGCTTTTGTTTGTGGCGCCACACAGCCACCCAGAAAGACACCGCTTCCCAGCAGGACTAAACCTGCCCATTGCGACAAGGTCATGCGGGCGGTCTTGCGTACGGCTCCGTCGTGCACGGAGAGGTTTTCAACCATTGCTTCAGCGCCTGTGCCATTAACGGTTTGCTGAATAAAGCCCTTCATGCCCTGACACCCCGATGCAAACCTCACAGGGCTGCGCTCAACACGAACAGCATTCATCTCTTCATCTGATGACAGGCATTTTTCAATGCCTGTCCGGAATTTTTAACCGGTTGCTGAAAAATGCCGTCCCTGCGCCCAAAAATCCAGCACGAACGGATTTCCCGACCATCATTCATTCACTCTGCTCCACCTGAACTCTGCTCCACCTGAACCCTCTGGTGGCCAGTGGAAATCCTCTGGCCACCTTCGAGTTACAGACTGTCACGCAAGGCGCTTTCAGCACAGGGGCCGTACGCGATCAGCGCATGGACCGTGTGAACGGAAACACCTTGGTGAGGCCCAGAATGTCGGTCACCAGCAGCAGCACAAATACGAACACCACGACGCCAATCACACTGCCGCCCGCGGGCATCTCGCCAAGACGACCATGCATACTGGCCACTTCAGCGTCCGACATGGCCGCCACACGATCCGCCGCTTGTGCGGCGTCCACGCCATAACGTGCCAAACCAGCCTGCACATCGGCACGTGTCAGCATGTCTTGCAAGGCCGCTCGTTCTGCATTGGCGGAGGACATGGTGGCGGTGGCCGCCGTGGCGGTCGCTTCTTCGGTGGACAACATCAGTGCCTGCGCGGGCAGGCTGCTCATGCCCATGCTGAGCAACAACACTACGGCGGTTGTCTTGAATCCTGTCTTGCCTGTCATGATCGGGTACTCCGGTGAGGGATGCAGTGCGGAACATTCCGCTCCTGCCTGATCAGGCGATGTATCCGCCACCGCCAAGTGGCGTGTGGTGGGCATCGCATGCACAGGATTTCTGCAGGGACACAATGGCACGATACGGCACGCACGCCATGATATTTCTTTCTGGTGGTATGCGGCAAAACGCACGGACACCCACTAGATTGAAAGTGTCCTGTCGCACATGGAGAGCCTTCATGAAAATGCAAAAACTGCTGGAGCGCTGGCAATCCCTTTCACCGTCGCCCGAAGCCCGGCGCACAGTCGGGCTGGAGCTGGGTGTGCATGACCTGGCACGCATCAATGCTTTGGCAGAGCTGTACCCCGGACGCACACCCGCCCTGCTGATGGCCGAACTGCTGCACGTGGCGCTCGATGAACTGCAAGAAGCACTGCCTTATGTGAACGGCAGCCGGCAGGTAGGTGAAGACGAGTTCGGCCAGCCGCTCTACGAGGACATCGGCCCGACTCCGCGCTTCCTCACCCTGACCCAAAAGCACCTCAAGGCGCTTGAGCACCACTGACCCGGCGGATGGCGGGACGCCGCCGGTCGCGGCAACCCGCCAGTCAGCCGGCCGACTGTGAAACAGCACGCAGACCGGCCGTTCATGTCTTTTGTCCTTCACAGACGCGCCCTATCCTTCGCCCAATCCAGCCGCCACCCGAGAACCATCATGGCCCGCGTCCTCATCGTTGACGACTCCCCCACGGACAAGCTCGCGATTTACAGCATGCTCAAGAAATACGGCCACAACTTCCTCTTTGCCGAAGATGGCCTGACCGCCATCGCCACCGCCAAAGAGAAGCAGCCGGACATCATCCTCATGGACGTGGTCATGCCCGACGTGAACGGCTATCAGGCCACACGCAAGCTGGCCCAGGATAAAGACACCGCACACATTCCCGTGGTGATGATCAGCAGCAAGACCCAGGAAAGCGACCGCTACTGGGGCATGCGCCAGGGCGCCAAGGCCTATGTGTGCAAGCCGGCGCAAGAGGCTGAGCTGGCCGCCGTCATCAACCAGTTCGCGCTCACGCACTGAGCCACTTCCCTCCTTACTGAAAAGCCGGCCTTGCGCCGGCTTTTGTTTATCTCCGTCCCGCGCCGGCTCCACTCGCCCATCACCTCACGGAACAAAAATCAGACGGGTGGCTCCGCCCACAGACGGGGCTCCAGAAGCTATCCACTTGAATCAACAAGAAATCGTGACCGAAAAGTCACGTCAGCTGTCATGCGCCGTCAAGGTCGGTTGTCTGCTCAGGTCATGTCGTGCATAACGCCATCTGCCTAGCATCTTCTACGTCGCGAATCAGGGAGCGCCCGGGACCGGGCCACTTTTCTGTTGTCGATTCGCCGGATAAAACAAGGAGATCACGACATGAAAAACCGCTTTCTTGCACTTTCCTTCGCGGCCGCCATTTTCAGCCAGAGCAGCCAAGCCGCCGACATCACCGTCTACCAAGACGGCCAAGGCCGGGTGCTGAACACGCAAACCACCGTCGCCGGTACCTCATGGAATGCCGACTGGTACCTGCCCAACGGCACCCCCATAGGCCTGATGACGGTGCAGCACGGCTTCAGCCGTGGCTGCGGCAACCTGCGCAACGTCAGCCTCAACCTGATGCATCGCGGCATCATGGTAATGTGTCTGAATGCACCGATGTCCGGCGGTAATCCCGCTCTGGGTCAGGCGCTGGGCGATGCACTGGCTGACGGCACGCTGGCGGTGCCGGAGGGACGGCCGCTGCCGTCACGCTTTGTCGTGGGCGGGCACTCGGCCGGAGGGCACTTTGCCAGCGTGGTCGGCAAGCGTCTGGCGGACCGTGGCGTGCCGGGCTTCCGGGGCGCCGTGCTGTTTGATCCGGTGGCCGCGAGTGGCTTCACCGACAATCTGCTGGCGATTGCGGGGGGCGGAACGCGAGGCGTGTTTGCCATCACCTCGCGCAGCAATCTCTGCAACCAGTTCAACAATGCGCATGGCGCGCTGAAAACCATCAGCAATCCGTTTGTTGGGGTGCAGATGACGAACAAAAGCACACATGTCGATGTCGAAGGCTACAACACCGACTTCATCGGCCATGCGGCCTGCCTGCAGACGCATCCGACGGGCATGAACGTGCAAATCGTGCAGGACATGTCGGGAGTATGGGCCGCCGATTTGTTCAATGGCACACGCAATCCGGACCATTATCCGGGGGGCAGCTATCTGAGCAACCACCAGCGGTGGGGCAACCTGAAGCCGATCAAATAAGTGCGTCAGGCGTGCGGCAGCGACTAGTCTGCCGCATGCAAACAGACCGCATCCTGTGGGAGCGGCTTTAGCCGCGAAGATAAGAGAGCCGTTTTATTACAGAAGAGCCGTTTTATTTGCGGCTTTTTCGCGGCTAAAGCCGCTCCTACAAAAAACTCTCATCTCACAGGCGACTCTTCATCAAAAATTTCATTAGTGGGCCTATTTGTTGTTGCCCAGCTCCAGTGCCAGCTTGCCGTCCACCAGCACCTGCGCTTCCAGCCGTTCCTGCGTGAAGTACAAGCCTTGCGGGCGCACACGCTCGATGCCGCCGCGCAGTAGCAGCCCCTGCCCGAGGTCTTGGCGGAAATCACGGAAATCCTTCAGCGCATCCGCAAGATCCGCATCGAAACGGAAGCGCGCCTGCTGTTGCAGCGCCTCGCGGAAAGCAGACCCGAGCAGCCAGTTGGCCGACTTCGCCAGAAAGTCCCGGGTCCCCAGCGAGTATTCGAGTTGCTCGAAACGGATTTCGTTTTTCTCGACATCAAACACCGGCTTGCCGAGCACAAAAATCTCTGCCTTGACCGGCTGCGAGAGCAGCAGGCCAATCACGGCTTTGTCCTGATAACCGTAAAGGCGCAGATCATCAATCTGCACCGTGCGGCTGCCGGCCTTGAACGGCTTGCCGGCAAGCTGGCGGTTCATCAGTGCCGCCGCATCGACAAGGGCGATGTCGCCCTTGAGCGCCAGATGCATGCCTTCCGCCGGCACGCTGCGCTCCAGCTTGGGCACCGGCGGCACCTTGACCTGCGGCTTAGGCCCCGACACCAGTACCGGCCGCGCCTGCACCGACAAACCGGTACTCACATAACGACCATTGCCGGTGGGCGGCACCAGCGCCACGCGCTCGGGCTGCGGCAGCAGCCACACGCCGGGCTGCACTTCGCGTGGGGCATTCAGTTCGGGCCAGACCTTGGCCAGCGCCGTGCGCAAGCTGAGCTGCCGGTAGCCTGCCTGCATGGCTTCTTCGATGGCGGCGCGCACTTTTTCACGTACCGCCGGCATGTCGATCAAAGCCTCTACGTTGAGCTGGAAGGCCGTGATGTTGCAGGGCCGCAGCCACTTCAGGCTCCACGGCTTGGGGGTGATCACCAGGTCGTTGTCGGCACTCCAGCCCAGTGTGCCGGCAAAGCCCAGCTCCACTCGCGGCATGGGCTCGTTCACACCACAACTGGCCACGCCGAATTGCGCCAGCCGTGACTTGAAGCGCGAATTCACTGCAAACTCGACCTGCACCGTGCCCGCAAAATCGCTGCCCTGCATACGCAGGCCAAGATCCCGCACATACACCTGATAGGTAATCACCGTTTCCATGGGCGCGGTGTAATCCACCGCGACGGCACCAGCGGCTTTTTTGGCCAGGCAATCGAGCACCGTGATGTTGCAACTGCCGGGCTCGGTCTTGCTGCCACCGGGATTGAACTGCACGCGCAACACCTGGGTTTCGGTGCCGCCCACCACCGGGCTAGGCAGCAGTTTGAGCACCTGGGTGCGCACCTGCTCCAGATCGGCCAGCACCGGCACACTGATCAGCGAGGGCGGCAGTTGCGGCGGCACCGAGGGCTGCGGCGCATTGGGCGGGGCCTTGGGCACGGATGCACAGGCCGCCAGCAGCAGAAAAGCTGGCACCAGCGCCGCACGTAACAGAAAAAGCATGAGAGAGACTTCCCGATGGAGGCTGCCACGGCAGCTTTGACGTCCATGCCGGGCCGGGCTGACCTGCATCAGTCGGCCCGGCAGCAATAACGGACTATTATCCGGAAAACGCATGACAGGCGCCACGCAGGCGCGCCTACTGAGCGTGGGCATGTTCAGAGACACCCCGGCCGTTCAGAGGCTCTCGGGGAAAATTGAGGGGGCGACACACGCTCCCCACGAAAAACCACAGGACACCGCATGAAAATCCGCTTTCTGGGTGCCGCTGGCACCGTCACCGGCTCGCGCTACCTGCTCAGCCATGACAACACGAACCTGCTGATCGACTGCGGGCTGTTCCAAGGGGTCAAAAATGTCCGCCAGCGCAACTGGCAGGCGTTTCCGTTTCCCGCCGGCAACATCCAGGCCGTGGTTCTCACGCATGCGCACCTGGACCACTCCGGCTATCTGCCCCGCCTGCTGCGCGAAGGCTTTCGTGGCCAGGTGCATGCCACCCGCGCCACGCGCGAACTGGCCAGCATCCTGCTCGCCGATAGCGCCCATCTGCAGGAAGAAGATGCGCGCCGGGCCAACCGCTACGGTTACAGCAAACACGAGCCGGCCGAGCCGCTTTACACCAGCGAAGACGCCGAACACGCGATGAAAATTTTCGTGACGCATGACTATCACGAGACGTTCAACGTCGGTCCTTTTCGAATCAGTTTCAGCCGCGCCGGCCACATTCTCGGCTCGGCCTGCGTGCGCGTGGAATGCGCCGGCAAGAGCATCACCTTCAGCGGCGACGTGGGCCGGCCGGATGATCCCGTGATGAAAGCCCCGGACGATCTGGCCGCCACCGATTTTCTGGTGGTCGAGTCCACCTATGGCGATCGCACACACCCGGCCGACGATGTCATGGAAGTGATGGCCGGCATCGTCAACGACACGGTGAGCAATGGCGGCACCGTGCTCATTCCTGCCTTTGCCGTAGGGCGCACCCAGGTACTGATGCACCTGCTCACCGAGCTCATGGAGCAGAACCGCATTCCGTCGCTGCCGATTTACCTCGACAGCCCCATGGCCATCGACGTGACGGATGTCTTCCGCCACCACCGGGCCGAGCACCGGCTGAGCCCGACGCAATGCGAAGCCATGCAGGCGCGCGTGATTTATACCGCCACGGTGGAGCAATCGCAGGCACTGTCGGCCAATCCGCACCCGAAAATCATCATTGCCGGCGCCGGCATGCTTACTGGCGGCCGCATCCTTCACCACTTGATGAGCTTTGGCGACAACCACCGCCATACCATCGTGATTGCCGGCTATCAGGCCGGTGGCACACGTGGCGACGCTCTGCTGCGCGGCACCCGCAGTCTGCGCATTTATGGGCAGGAGGTGCCGATTGCTTGCCGTGTCGCACAGATCAACGAGTTGTCGGCTCACGCCGATGCGCAAGAGATGCAGGACTGGCTCGACCAGATGCCGGGCGCCCCACGCCACGTGTTTGTCACCCATGGCGAACCGGTGGCAGCCGATACGTTGCGCCAGAAGCTGGGCCGCCATTTCGGCTGGAAAATCGACGTACCCGAACAAGGCGACAGCTTCGGTCTCGACTAGCGCACGGCCTGCACATGGCCACAAAGGCCTCAATGACGCTGTCCGGCCCTGAGCGTGGTGCTGAGTGTGGTGCTGAGTGTGGTGCTGAGCGTGGCGCTGCCCGCTGATGTAGCTGCTGCCCTCCGCCCTGCCAACACAGGTGCAGGTTGCTCCCTTCGCGAGAGCAGCCCTGAAAAATCTGATGATTCTGCGCCTCATCTGGCAGCTTGCTGAAAAACGCCCATCCTGGGCTTTTTCAGCCCACGATTCCGGCACCTGTCCTGAATCGCTGCCCACTGAATCAATCACGCAAGGGTGATTGATTCGCGTTCCAGCCACCGCTGCCCGGGAAGCCGCTGGTTGAAAAGCATTTTCAGCAAGCTGAAGCGCCCGGCACACCCCGTCGCCGACCACTTGCCTAGCCCGGACGGCGGCCGGCTGTTAGCGTTGGCCACTGGCAGCAAACGGCCGTCAGCACGCCAGTTGACGGCAAAGCGCCCACAGCGGCGAACCCACCAATCCGACTTGCCAGGACGGCCAGCCCCACAACGGGGCAACCAGAAAAAGAAAACCGAATCATGACGTGGCTCCAGCAATTGCGCACACGCGGTAACCCCATTGACTGGCATGCAACCGACCGGGCCATCTTCGTTGTCGGTATCAACATCGTTCTCTTCATTTTTTTCGCGCTGATTTCGCTGACCGCCCTTCTGGTTCCCGCCATGCGCGACGCCTCCAACCCCGCCGCCCTGAAATTTTCGCTGCTGTTCTCGCTGGGCACCGTACTGTTCTGGTCCGCCTATTGCGCGCTGCTGGTGCGGGTGCGGCAACGTCAGCCTGATGCACAGTGGCCGAGTGCGCTGCTGATTTACCTGATCGGCCAGCCACTGATGGTCATGGCCACACTGAACGGCATGCATGCGATTGTCACCGGGCTGATGCTGGCCTCGCTGCCGGTAATCGGCTTCATCCTGTTCAACAAGCGGCATGTGATGGCGGCGGTCAGCCTGATCTGGCTGGAGATCGTCGTGCTCTCTGTGGCGGTCAACATGGGCTATCTGCCGGACGCGCCGCTCTATGTCAAAAACGATTACAGCGACAGTTATTCGCTGATGTGGTTGGTGGTGCAGGTACTGATCGGCGTGCCCACCATTGCGGTGGTCATGCTGATCGTCAACAGCCTGATCAACGGCCTGCTCTCGCGCGAAGAAAAAATCCTGGAACTCTCGCGCCGCGACGGTCTGACCGGCGTGTGGAACCGGCGCTACCTGAACGAACTGATGACCCACGATTTTGCGGTGGCGCGCCGCAGCCAGACGCCGCTGGCCGTGCTCATGATCGACCTCGACCACTTCAAGCACATCAACGATGCCCACGGCCATCAGGCCGGCGACCTGGTGCTGAAGGCGGCCGCACGCACGCTGCAAGACGGCTTGCGCGAAATTGACCATATCGGCCGTTATGGCGGCGAAGAGTTTCTGGTGCTGCTACCGTTCTGCGATGCCGACACCGCCATGATCATTGCCGAGCGTTGCCGCCGCGCCATCGCCAACCTCAAGGCAGAGCACAACGGCCAGATAGTGCCCGTCACCACCAGCATCGGCGTCAGTGCCATGGCGGCAAGCGCGCCAGTCGCCAGTATCGATGCACTCTCAGCCGCCGCCGACAAAGCGCTCTACGAAGCCAAAAGCGCAGGCCGTAACCGGATTGTCTTTGGCACCGCCCACTAGCCGCTTGCTGAAAAACACCCGTCCCGGGCTTTTTCAGCCCGCAATGTAGGCGCAGGTCCGGAATCGCTCCACGCTGAATCCATCACTCAACCGTGATTGACTCGCGACCCGGCCGTCCTTGGCCGGGAAACAGCTTGCTGAAAAGCATTTTTCAGCAAGCGGCTAGAACACCTCTGAATCAGTCCGTTGGCCCGAAGCCTGTCCCACCGGAATTCCGTTGGTGACGAAAGGGCCCCCTCGCTCATACCCAGCACATCGCTCAGGGACACCTGAGTCATTCGACGCGCTCAAGGGCCACGCGGCCATTCAGGGCGCCCCCTTCTTCGAGGGACTGAGCCCGAGTGGGCTGGAGTCTTTCCGAGGCGCCCTCACGCGCCACAGAGTCACGGTGTCTACATGGACGGGCATACAGACAGGCATACAGACGAGCAGACGTGAACACCGCGACACTCACCCGCTGACGAGCAGGCTGGCCTGCCTGACATGACGGCCCCGGCCCTTGTGGCAGGCGCTGCATGCCGCGCAAATGACCTGTTTCGCACAACGCCTGACCGCTCGGCGCCGACCGCCTGACTAGCCCGACCTCCTCGCCGCTGTTAGCGTTAAAGGTGGCATCCGCCTGTGCTGCGCATGGCCGCCCCCTATAAAAAAAGTCTCCGGCACACCCGGAAAACGCTGCGCTCATGAAACTGATCGACGACATCAAAAAGCTGGGCAACCCGATTGACTGGTCAGAGGCCGAGAAGACCCAGTTTGCCATCGGCATCGTGCTGGCCCAATGCCTGTACTACGGCATGCTCGCCACCCTCCTCGAATACGTCCCCCTCGTGAACCATGCCGCCGACCTGGGCAGCCTGCACTTCACCCGTAACTTCGCGTTTGCGGCCGCACTGTTCTGGGCCGCCGTGTTCTTCGTGATGCAACGTATCCGGCAGACACACCCCAATCTCCGTTGGCCGGGCATCCTCGTCATCTACCTGCTCGGTCAGCCCCTCATGGTGCTGGCCGTCATGAATGGCGTGCATGCACTCGTCACCGGCCTGCTGCTGGCATCCATGCCCGTGCTCGGCTTTGTGCTGTTCAACAACCGTCATGTGATGCTGACAACCGCGCTGATCTGGATCGAAATCATCGTCATCAGCATGCTGGTGAGCATGGGCCTGCTGCCCGACAGCCCACTGTTTGCCAATCTGGAAGAAGGCTCGCGCTCGCCGGTTTGGCTGATCATCCAGGTCATCATCGGGCTGCCCACCGTGATCATCGTGCTGCTGGCCGTGCACAGCCTGTTACACGGACTGCGTTCGCGCGAACAGAAAATCCTGGAGCTCTCGCGTCGCGATGGCCTGACCGGTGTGTGGAACCGGCGCTACCTGAACGAACTCATGACGCATGGCTTTGCCGTGGCGCACCGTAGCCAGACGCCGCTGGCCGTGCTCATGGTCGATCTCGACCACTTCAAGCGCATCAATGACACGCATGGCCATCAGGCCGGTGATCTGGTGCTGCAAACCGCCGCACACACCTTGCAGTCCAGCCTGCGCGACATCGACCATGTGGGGCGTTACGGTGGCGAAGAGTTCATGGTCTTGCTGCCGTTTTGCGACGCGGACACTGCCATGATCATTGCCGAACGCTGCCGACGTGCCATCGCCAGCCTGCAGGTGGACTGGGAGGGCCGCGCCATTCCCGTCACCGCCAGTATCGGCGTCAGTGCCATGCCGGCACAGATGCCGGTGGGCGACATCACCCTGCTTTCCTCTGCCGCCGACCGCGCGCTGTACGAAGCCAAAAGTGCAGGCCGCAACCGCATCGTCTTCAGCGCTGCCGCATGACCCGGCATCTGTATCGCGCCCTCATGCTCACGGCAGCCTTGCTCTGCCTGGCACTCGGCGTGATCGGGATTTTTGTGCCGGGGCTGCCGACCACGGTGTTCATTTTGCTGGCCGCGTGGTTTGCGTCGCAGTCGTCGCCCCGGCTGCTGGCCTGGCTGGAGGCGCATCACCTCTTTGGCAGCATGATCCGCAACTGGCGTGACGGTGGCACGGTGAGCCGGCGTGCGAAATGGAGCGCGACGGTGATGATGGCGGCTTGTGCGGCGGTGATGTTCCTGTTCCCGCATCCGTTGTGGGCGGCGGTGGCGGCAACGCTGACCATGGCGGGGGTGCTGGTGTGGTTGTGGCGGAGGCCAGAACCGGTGGTGTAGCCATTTTCCCCTCTCCCTCCGGGAGAGGGTCAGGGTGAGGGACGTGCTCCGCTTCAACGCTGGCCTTGCTTTGGTTTCGTCTGCTGATGTGGCTGCGCGGGCGGGTTCTTTGCGAGAGGGATTGCGCCTGGCCGGCGGGGCCTCACTTTCTATTGCTTCGCCAAAAGAAAGTGAGCAAAGAAAAGGCGACCCGACACGTTCGCCGTCGCTGCGCGCCGGTCCCCTGCGGTGCTCGTCTGGCAGCGGGGGCTGCGGAACTCGCGTCCGCTGCGCGGCCACTCAGACAGTCCTCGCCCTTAATCCGCTGCCAGACTCCGCTCCTCGGCTCACTCCACGGGGCCCGGAAAAGCAAAAGCACGCTTCGCTGCGCTCGCTTGAGCCCCTCTGCGATGAATGCTCTGTACGGCGCCAGAGCTCCAGCAAGTCGCTTGGCCACGGCGAATCCTCTGTCTGAAGCCATAGCCTCCTCCCCTCTCCCTCCGGGAGAGGGTCAGGGTGAGGGGCGCGCTTTGCTTCAGCGACGGCCTCCATTTGGCCAGCATGGGCCGGGGCTGGCTGTTTCTTGGCAGGAGGCGTTACGGCCGCCGGCGAGCCCGGGCCGTCAGGCCATCGACATAGTGACTATTCAGTCGTGATGCGGCAGTCTCAGCCTCACTCGCGGGCACCCCTGGTGCCAGCATCCCTACCACTTCCACCCACAGGGCCATGACCGCCCGCAGAGGACAACCAGAATGATCGAATGGAGCGAGCAGTCCCGCATGATCCGCGACATGGTGCGCGGCTTTGTCGAAAAAGAAATCGTGCCGCAAATCGACGCCATCGAATACGAAGGCGTGCCGCCCTACGACCTGCTGCGCAAGATGATCCAGACCTTCGGCATGGATGCCATGGCGAAAATGGAATTCGACAAGCAGATCGCCAAAGAAGAGGCACTGGCTCGCGGTGAAACGCCCCCCGAAAAAGAAAAGAAAGAAGGCTTCAGTGCCGGCGCCGCCGAACAGGCCGCCATGCGCATGATTCCCATCATCGAAATCTGCCGCCACGCACAAGGGCTCGTCACCGCCATGGGCGTGTCGATGGGCTTGGGCGGCGGCGCCATCATGAGCAAGGGCACGCTGGAACAGAAAAAACGCTGGGCGCTGCCCCTGCTCACGCTGGAAAAAGTCGGCGCCTGGGCCATTTCCGAACCTAACTCCGGCTCCGATGCATTCGGCCAGATGAAAACCACCGCCCGCCGCGACACCTCCCCCGACAATCCAGGCGGCTACATCATCAACGGCGCCAAAACCTGGATTACCAACGGCCCCTACGCCGACACCATCATCCTCATCTGCAAGCTCGACGAAGACGGCGTGGCGCCGGCCGACCGCAAGATCATCTCCTTCATTCTCGACAAGGGCATGCCCGGCCTGGAGCAAAGCAAACCGTTCAAGAAAATGGGTATCGGCTCATCGCCCACCGGCGAGCTTTTCCTCAACGACGTGAAAGCCGGCCCCGAGCGTCTGCTCGGCGGCAGCGAAACCGCCTACGGCCGATCCGGCGCTAAAGGCACGTTCATGCAAGAACGTGCCGGCGTTGCCGCCATGGCGCTGGGCATGGTCGAGCGCGCACAAGAGCTGTGCATCGACTACGCCAAAACCCGCGTGCAATTCGGCCAGCCAATTGGCAACAACCAGCTCATCCAGCTCAAGCTCGCCAAGATGGAAGTGGTGCGCGCCAACCTGCAGAACATGGTGTTCCGCTATATCGAGCTCACCGGCTGGGGCAAGCAGATGACGCTGGCCGAAGCCAGCGCCATGAAGCTCTATGCGGCGCAGGCCTGCATGGAAGTGACCACCGAAGCCGTGCAGGTGTTCGGCGGCATGGGCTATATGCGTGAAGCGCGCGTCGAGCAGCTCATGCGCGATGCCAAGATCCTGCAGATTTATGCCGGCACGGATGAAATGCAGGTGATTGCGATTGCCAAGGACTTGCTGTCGCGGTGAGGAGGAACCCTGCGCCATCCGGGATGGCGCAGGGTGGCGGGCTTTGCGGGATGGCGGGCGTGGTGTACTTTGCGTTGGCTTATGCTAGCCAGCGCACTTGAGCATACGGTAAGCCATTGAGTTTAATGGCGCATAAACAGGCCACCGGTTTTATATACCAGGCGCCATAACCAATATGACACCTTCAGGCGTCTAGTTAACGTTAGGTTCTCGATCAGCAATGTCACGCAGCCTGAAATTAATCACCATCCTCGTGGTAACCGTTTTGTTGTTGGACAGATTGCTTCCAAGGCAGGAGATGGACGCTTACGTCCATCAACTTACCCAATCAACTGAGCCACTGGTCTACAGCGTTCCCCTCTCTGGTGGAGAGTTGGATACGTGCTCCCTAGACGCTAGCGAATTATCAGCACTATGGCCACACGCAGAGATCGTCGTTGAAAAAACCTTGCTCTTGGGCAGATGTGTCAGTGTAGAGCCGATACTCTGTGTGGGGATGGTGTGCTCGCCACCTCGGAGCAGAAAAATAGATGCCAATGCCTTGATACAAAAGGCTCTTCACGTCGCCTACGGGGAGGAGTATGTAAACATCGCCAGCCTTAGTGCCGACCATCCGGGGTATTCACCCCAAGTCAGAAGATGGCCCATAATTAGAGAGCCACTAGTGCCGGAGCGTTATTCGGTCAGGTTACCTGAGCAACTGGTAATTTTTGACAAAGATGCCAATTTCATCACCACGCGAAAATGCGGCAGCGTCGATGGCTACTGTCAGACCGTCAAGCGTATTCGGATTGAAGGGAAGTGAAAGGTATGCCCCACGAACCTACAATTCCGTCAAGAGGGACCGCCCACAAGCTGCGCTTGAAGAAAAAGGAATCGGAGTCATTTAATCATGAGTAAATCGATTAAAAACCTATCGCATCTACTTGGTATTTTTTTGATAGCCATAGGGTTATATGACATTATTCGGCAGCTTATTGATACTGGCTCCCTTTCGTTTAGTACCCCAGTCATATGTCTTTTTCTTGGCGGCTGCTCTTGGGCTATTGCGTATTTTTTAGGACTTAGCCTCACCCAAGATCAGACGACATGTGAAAGATCGGAAGTAACCGAAGAAGCAGCGACAGAAGAAAGCGACTAATTTCCTTGGAAAAAAGGTGCGTAGTAAATTAACTTTGTCGAGCAGGAAGCGTGGGCCGACATCGATGTGTTTGAGTTCGGCCATGACTAGGCATAGAAGAAGGCCGTGCGATGTTGCTGAGATCTGGGAGCGATGACCTGCTGCGCGGCAGGTTTTTCTGCAACGTCGTTAGACTGCCCCAGCCATAACAAGAAGAGAGCCCCCTTTGTACCAGACCATTATCACCATCGTTTTTAGCCTCATGATGCTGGGCGCCGCGACTGGGCTCTACATCCATGGCAAGAGGGCACTGGCAATTTCACTCGGGCTGGCTGTTCTCGTCTATCACACCGCCCTGCAATACATCATTCATAGCACTGAAGCCCCAGGATTCACCGAGAGCCTTTCGCTTCAGTATCGTGTTGCGCTTCACGCAATGGATTTCAGCATTTTTGTGCAGCTTTTGGTCACCCTGGTTGTATGCTGGCGTCATCTGGCACCTCAACCCAAAAAATACTAAGACATCCCCTATCAACTTCCGCGTAAAAGGGGGGCGGGGTGAATTAACTCACTCCGCATGTTGCTGTCACTGAATCGGCCGTCTTCACGCAGAGCATCGTCGATTCGTACGATAGAAAGCTCTACTTCTGGTGACTGTGGTTTTCTCAGGCTGATTACCCCATGAATCGCGCCGTATAGACCAAATTGCCTTCCCACCAAAGCGGGTCCGCCCTACAGTAGAAATCGCGGCCCCATGCGCCCTGCCGGCAATGGTTTGTTCTGCCTGGCGAGCGTCGCTGAAAGCCGCCACCGTCACGACCGACATTCGTAACACATTGAATTTCAATAAAATCAACAAGAAACCCGCCGAGGGCATGCCAACATGAAACTGACCACTATCGAACAGGTGCAGAAGCGGGTCGGAAAGCTGCCGGCCCCCAGAGACCTCAAGGTCATCGACCATGTTGACGTGCATGCCTCGCGCTGGCTCTCGCATTCCCGGTTTGCCTTTGTCGCGTTTGGCAAGGCCGGGAGCATTCAGGTCACCGCTGCGGGCGGTGAGAAAGGATTTGCCTCCACCGCTGATGCGCGGCATTTGCGCCTGCCTCTGGCCAGCCTGGACGATGGCCACATGGTTGAGCCGGGCTTGTCGTTTGGTGCCTTGTTCATGGTGAGCGGCATGGAGGAAACCTTGCGCGTCAACGGCAAGGTCGCCCGTGTAGAAGATGGACAGGCAATCCTGAAAGTGGAGGAATGCTATCTGCATTGCGCCAAATCGTTCCGTCGCTCGGACTTTTGGCTGCCCCGTTCAACACAGTCGGCGCCCGATGAAGTATCCGGATTTGTAAGGCAGTCCAGGCTTCTGGTCATCGCCAGCATCAATAGCCAAGGGCAAGCGGATGTGAGCCCCAAGGGCGATCCGGACAACTTTCTTTTGCAAGAGCACGATGGCTTTGTCTGCTTTGCCGATCGCCCCGGCAACCGGAGAATCGACAGCTTCCGCAACATTGTCGAGCAGCCGCAGGTCAGCCTGATTGCGTTGGTGCCGGGCTGCACAGACATTCTTGAGATCAAGGGTACGGCAGCGCTTTGCACTGACGAGCACCTCCTGAAGCAATTCGAGGTGCAA
>JAUXNL010000275.1 GCA_030684415.1 Moraxellaceae bacterium
CAGAATTTCGTAATGCGGCAACTCGTCCTGCTTGCGCCGGGGGCTGATGGCTTCGATTTTTTGGCAGCGCAGGGTCAGGCGCTCTTCTTCCAGCGCCTGGTTGAGCTTGGCCACCCACACCATGACGTTGTCACGACGTGACAAATCGTCGTCATTGGGCTGGTAAATCTGGATGCGGTTGCCACCATCTTTTTTGGCCTGCGCGCAGGCTTCTTCAGCCGAACGCAGGATGTGCGCATCGTTTTCGCTGGTGTAGGTGATATCGACAAGGCCCGCACTGGCGGTGAGCCGGTAACTCTGGCTCTCCCAGTTGAACTTCATGGCGGCAAGTTCGCCCAAGCGCAGGCTGATCAACTGCTGAGCCTTGCCCAGATCACAGTCCTCGAGCAACAGACCGAACTCGTCGGCATTGAGTCGCGCCACCCGCGTTTTGGCCTTGAGCGCCTTGCCGAGCAGGTTGGCGACTTCCTTGAGCAGTTGGTCGCCGGCCGCAAAGCCGGACGTGTTGTTGATGAGCTTGAACTGGTCGAGGTTGAGATAGCACAGCACATGGCGCGAACGCTGGCGTTTGGCCGCATCCACCACGCGCTGCAACTGGCGCGTGAATTCGGCGCGATTGACCAGGCCGGTCAGCTCGTCATGCATAGACTGGAAGGCGAGCTGGTCGTACAGCTGGTGAACCACACGCTCGAGGGCATCGTCCACCACCGGCACATCATCGCCTTCGAAAATCAGCGCGTTGCCGGTGTGCATGAGTGCGGCCAGTTCACGCAACGTGAAGTCGTTGACCTTGATACCCTGGTGATTCACGAACACGAAGCGTGCTGAGTCGCTGGAGCGCCAGGCCAGACGCATGCGTTCGGCTTCGCTGCCGCGATGGCGCAACTCCATCCAGTCGCCCAGTTGCAGACGGCGCGCACGTTCCACCCATTTATCCAGCCAGCGCTCTTCATCCGGGTCGGTTTCAACCTTCTGTACCGGTACCTGCTCCCACGCCACATCACCCAGCAAGCGCTGGGTGCCGGCGAGCAGATGCTTGAGCTCGGTAATGGCTTGCTGCTGCTGCCTGCCGTTGATTTCCACCACTTCCTGCAAGCCGTTCTTGATGAGCTTGAGCAGTTCGCGCAGATCGAAATTGCGGCGCACATCGGCACCAATTGCCAGCAACTCATCGAGCAGGCCGGTGAACTCACGCCAGCCCTTGCTGTCTTCGCCCTGACGCAAATGGGTTTTGACCAGCAGGTCGCGCCAGCCGGCCTCCAGCAGGGTGAGGACCGGCTTCGGTACCTTCTTCCCGGCCAGCTTGTCATCCAGCGTTTCTTGCACGCGATGCCGCGCGCTTTCGAGCCGGTGCTCGCCCTCGGCGAGCTGGCGCACGCGCTCCAGGTTGCGCTGGTAGGCGAGATCCTGACGCTTGACCATGGGGTCCAGCTCATCGAGCGCGCGATTGAACACGCGCGGGTCGGAGTCAAAACCCTTGGCGATATTGTCGACCAGCGCGTTGATGCCGGCCTCTTGTTCGCGGGTAAGGGGATGATCCTTGAAGCCAAGACGGGCAAGACGGTTCAACACTTGCCGCGCGGGGTGGTCATCGCGCTGGAACAAGTCGTCATCGTTCATCAGCGAGTGCAGCAGGGGCAGTTCCAGCTTGTGGAACCAGCCTTTGGCCTGATCGCCGATGATCTGATTCTGCCCCAGTGTTTTCAGCAGGCTCTCGGTCATCTGCACCACAGACAACACCGTGCCCGCCAGCTCGGTGCCCTTGGCGGCCGCCTCGCTCTCCAAGGCCTGCTTCCAGCCGGTGCCCGCTGACTTGAGTTTGGGAAAGGAGTCCTGCACATCCTTGAGCTCGAAATAATCGACCGGCGCCGGGGGCGGCGGCACGGGAGCGCCTGTTGCCACTGCTTTGGCCACTGACACACGATGCTCTTCGCCGGAGCGCCGGGAGTGCTGCATTTCAAACAGGCGGCGCAGTGCGCTTACCGCCGCTTGAGCATCACGCTGCGATGCCTGGAAACGTTCGGAGGCCGGGCTGATATTGGCGCGCTCCATGAACTCGGCGGCACTGCGCGGCGCCTGGAGTCGTGCGGCTGATATCCCCGGTATGGTCCGGTCAGCCTGATCGGCAATAGTGCCGTCGGCACGGCTGATGCCGTTACCTGCTGCACCAGTGGCCACAGCCGAGCCCGCAACACCCGCGCTGCCATTCTGGCCGCCACGCGCTGGCGCCTGTGGGGCCGCCGGCGCACTGCCATTGGTTTTGCCGCTGGCATGTCCACGAGCAACTGCCTTGCCTGCTGCACTGGCCGGTGCGGCTTCTTCTTCGCCCTCAGCAAGCTCGTCTTGCTCCAACGCATCCAGCGCCGCCTCATCGTCTTCGTGATGATGCACATAGCGGGTCAAGTCCAACTGCGGCAATACATTGTGTTCAACGAGCTCGTTGTTCAGCGACTCGTACAAACCTTCCAGCTCCTTCAGCAGGCTGTCCTCAAACGCCTTGTAGAGCACTTTTTCCACAATGCCGACAGGCCGCAGGATCGCAATCGCATCCTTGAATGATTCGCAGATTGCCACTGGTGCAAAGGGATTTACTTGCTGGCCCGGGCCGGAGCCGGAAAGCTCGTCAAGCCGTGCCTGAAGCGCAAACAACTGACTTCGGCAGGCCACATCCGCGCGGCTGGCCATCACCTTCACCACCAGCCACTCCTCGAATTGCTCTTTGTCGACCAGCGCCAGACCAGACACATCCGGGCGCTGACTGGCCTTACGGGCCGCCGTATCCAGCCGCGTGAACGACTCTTCAAGCTCGGTCAGGAACCGGGTACGGACAGTGGCCTGCTGCTTGCGCATCTGGCTGACCGCATCAAACAGCAAGCGTTGGTCCGCATTGGTGCGGGCATGCTCGGAGGCATCGAGAAAGCCGTCTTCGGCCAGGCGGAAAAGCTCTGGCAGGCGATTACGGCAATAGCCCAGCACGACATGCCCCAGCTTCTCGATGAGCGCACCCGCCTCAGCCGTCATGCTGGCGTTCAGCAAAGGCTGGCGATCCGCCATCTTCAGCAGGGCCTGAAGGGTTTCATCATCAGGATTGAAAAACGTGACGCCACAAAGGCCCGCCTCTGCATGCGCGATCCGCGCCCTCAGCTCGTGTTGGCGGATATCCCGGCCTTCGCCCATGAACATGCGGATGAGAATGACGTCGTTGCGCTCAAGCGCACGCTCAGTGGCAGCGGCCTTTTCACGCATTTCCAACAAGGCGCCACCGGGGCTGATGTCCTTGAGCAGACACGAGCGCCGATTGATCCCGCGTGCGATCAATTGCACGTTCATGGTCAGCGGCAGGCGGTCAGTGTTGCGTTGCTCGGACATCGGGCAGGTTCCTTGCGGCGAGAAATGACCAGCGGGGCAGTCAGCGGCTTAGTTGACCGGAAAACAACAAAGCCGACAAGCCATCTGGCCTGATGACGGGCACGATGCGCTATTCCGACAAGAGACACCCTCGTCTCCAGTAAAGCCCAAAAAACAAAACGCGCTGCCCTTGCGGACAGCGCGTTTGTTTGTATGGCGCAGCGGACGGGACTCGAACCCGCGACCCCCGGCGTGACAGGCCGGTATTCTAACCGACTGAACTACCGCTGCTCGGTCTTTACGTTGGTGGGTGCTGACGGGATCGAACCGCCGACCCGCTCCTTGTAAGGGAGCTGCTCTCCCAGCTGAGCTAAGCACCCGGGCACATTCAACGTGGCGCGCATTATAGGGGCTCGCTGTTGCCTGTCAAAGGAAAAAACCGGGATTCTTTCCATATATTTTTCAATCGCTTAATTTTCAGTCAGCCGGGCATCCACCACTGCGTGAAAGAGGGGGCCAGCGCTCCGTCATGGCCAATCGCAAGCGTGCCGGAGGTGGCGGTGGCCTGTTCCGTCAGCGCTATCCGATGAGTACCGGGGTACCGGCAGGGGTCTGCTCGAACAAGGCCATGACATCGGCGTTGCGCATACGGATACAGCCATGCGAGCGCGGTTCGCCCATGGGCTCGGTATCCGGCGTGCCGTGGATATAGATGTAGCGGCGCATGGTGTCGCAATCGCCCAGACGGTTGCGGCCCACTTCGGTGCCTGACAGCCAGAGGATGCGCGAGAGAATCCAGTCACGGCCGGGATGCGCCGCATGCAATTCGGGTGTCCAGACCTCGCCGGTCGGCCGGCGTCCACGGAACACGGTGCCCGCCTCACTGCCCGCGCCTATTTTTGCGCGCACCACATGCGCGCCACGCGGCGTCTGCTCACTGCCCTGACGCTCGCCGGGGCCACGCAAGGCCGTAGAGACCGACCATGCCCCCAAGACCCTGTCGTCTTCCAGCAAGGTCAGTTTCTGTGTGGCGATATCAATCCGGATATGCGGCATCACTCGTCTTCGTTGCCGGCCACATGGCTGCGGTAATGGCTGATGATGATACGGGCGGCTTCGTCTATCGAGTCCGTCACCACGAAAAGATCAAGGTCCGTCTGGCTGATGCAGCCCTCGGACAGCATGGTGGCGCGCATCCAGTCGATCAGGCCTTGCCAGTAGCCAGAACCGATGAGCACGACCGGGAACGGCTCGCTTTTGCCAGTCTGGATCAGGGTCAGCGCCTCGAACAGCTCGTCCATGGTGCCGAAGCCGCCGGGGAAAATGGCGAAAGCCACCGCATGCTTCATGAACATGAATTTGCGCACGAAAAAATAGCGGAAGTCGAGACTGATGTCCTGAAAGGTATTGGGCTTTTGCTCCTGCGGCAGCGTGATGTTCAGGCCGATGGAACGGGCACCCTGCCCCAACGCACCTTTGTTGGCCCCTTCCATGATGCCGGGGCCACCGCCGGTAATCACATTGAGCCCGGCACGCGACAGCAAGCAGCCCAAGTGCTCGGCTTGCTCGTAATACGGCGAATCGGGACCGAGGCGGGCACTGCCAAAAATATTGACGGCGTGGGCAATCTTGGTGAGGTGCTCGATGCCGTCGACCATTTCCGACTGTATGCGCAACACGCGCCAGGCTTCGGGCATTTTCTTGTCGAACATGAGCGACTCCTTGTTGTTATGCCGCTGCCGGAAAAAACCTGACAACGGTTACCGGGAGTCTAGCAGTTGAGATTGCTGGCAAACGGCAATCCCCGGCACAGCAACAAAAAGCCTCAATGCAGCAGACGTGGCTCGTCATCATCGGCCAGCAGGTTATTACCCGCCATGACCAGACCCGCCATTTGCACGCCGGTACCGAGCATGCCACGGGCGATGTCGCCCAGATGATCGCCGAGCAGCGCTTTGGCCTCGCCGGAAAAACGGATGATCACGAGTGGCTCGGGATTTCCCGGTGAAGTGTCCGTCCGGCGCAGGACAACATCGCCGTTGTCGGTTTCGACAATTTCAAGATAGTCAGCAGCAGGCATGGAAAATCCGTCGTATGAAAAGCCGGAGGGGCCATTTATTGAAAGGACAGGCGGGCGATCAAGTGGTGAGGTTCACCACTCCGCCATTTCACTGCGGAAGTCACGGATGATTGCCGTCAGCTCACGTTGCCAGCGCCGCAGACTCTCTACATCGGCAGGCGACAATGGCTCGTCGCTGGCCACCGTGACCAGACTGATGGAGCGCCCGAGTGCCTCGGGCTCATCCTCTGGTGCTACGGCAGGCACAGGGTCGGGCACAATCAGGCAGAGGTGATGCGCACGCAGCAACTGCGCCAGCCAACTGTCACGGGTTTGCTCGAGTGACTGCAAGACACTGATTTCGGGCGACACCTGGCCCTTGGCTGCCATGGCTTCGCGCAAAGCCTCGGAATTCATGAGCGGCCCGGCGAGTTTGTAAAACCGCACCAGCTCCTGCAGGAACGCCACGTAAGCACCATGCAAATGCAGAATGGCCGCTTCGCGGCAGGACAGCGCCTCCGCCTCCCAAGCAAAGCCCGAGCGATCTGCCAGCAACTGCGCCAGACGATCCTGCTGCAGCTTGGCGAAATACAGTTTCTGGTTCGTGCGCCCCTGATTAGGCCGCAGCTTGCCGGTATCGACCGCCCCTTTCATGTGCTGGCGCTCCGCATCACTTGGCCTTTGCCGGGCTGATCACCCAACGGCCGTCACGGAAGAACGCCTGCCAGCCGGTAGGCTTGCCCTCTTTTTCAGTCAGCACATATTGCTCGCGCGTCTTGCGACTGAAACGCAACACAGCCTTGTTGCCCTCGCCATCCTGCGTTGGCGCGTCCAACAGATAGCGGTGCTTTTCATCCAGCTTGTCCGCCACCATCCGCAACTCGTCAATCAGCGGTGCCCGCGTTTCACGGTGCTTGGGGAAAAGACTGGCGGCCAGGAAGAGACCGGCCGCACCGTCGCGCAGCAGGAAAAAGTCATCCGACTTTTCGCAGCGCAACTGCGGCATGGGAATCGGGTCGGCCTTGGGGGGCGCGGCCTCACCATTGCGCAGCAGCTTGCGGGTATTGCCGCAGGCGCTGTTGGTACAGCCGAAATACTTGCCGAAGCGGCCCGTCTTGAGCTGCATGTCCGAACCGCATTTGTCGCACTCGATCAGCGGGCCATCGTAGCCCTTGATGCGATAGCTGCCTTGCTCGACCAGAAAACCGTCGCAATCGGGGTTGTTGCCGCAGACATGCAGCTTGCGGCCTTCATCAATCAGATAGCTTTCCATCGCGGTGCTGCACTTGGGGCAACGCTTGCGTGCCAGCAACTGGCGCGATTCGCTTTCTTCATCATTTTCATC
Organism: Moraxellaceae bacterium; assembly: GCA_030684415.1. GTDB lineage: Bacteria > Pseudomonadota > Gammaproteobacteria > Pseudomonadales > Moraxellaceae > UBA2031. The sequence goes on from JAUXNL010000275.1 coordinate 6,753, forward strand.
CAGCGCGACCACATCGCCGCCCGGCACCAGATTGACGGTGCCCTTGCAGCGCTCTTTCGGTGGCAAGCCGTAGCCGGAACAGCCGAGGAAAACGCCGGTGCTGGCGGTGCGAATCTGCATGGGGCGCGCACAGAGCAGGCAGGGAATATCCGTGGTCACCGGCTGGTTGCGGCGCATGCCGTCATCCTGCCCGGCCTTTTCCAGTTTCTGGCGGAAGTCTTTGTAGAAGTCGTTGAGGACTTTTTTCCAGTCCAGCGAACCTTCCGCCACCTTGTCGAGCTCGCGCTCCAGCTCGGCCGTGAAGGCATAGTCCATCAGGTTGTCGAAATTCTCGGTCAGGCGGTCGGTGACGATGTCGCCCATTTTTTCCGCATACAGAC